>DATKLH010000188.1:0-2905 GCA_035542515.1 Casimicrobiaceae bacterium | reverse complement strand
GACCTTCGCCGACCAGGCGGTGATCGCGATCGAGAACGTGCGGCTGTTCAACCAGACGCGCGAGGCGCTGGAGCAGCAAACCGCGACCGCCGAGGTGTTGCAGGTGATCAGCGGCTCGGTCGCGGACACCGCACCGGTATTCGACAAGATACTGGACAGCTGCAGTCGCCTGTTCGCGAGCGAACAGCTCGCGATCATGCTGGCCGACGAAGAAGGCATGATCCATCCGGCTGCATGGCGCGGACCGGCGTTCGACGCCGTTGCGCTCGTCGAGCCTAAGCCTGCCGAAGAGACTTTCACCGGACGAGCGATTCGCGAAAGGCGCACTGTGCAGGTCGACGAGGCCGACATCGCGTCGATCAAGGATCCCGACCTGCGCAAAGTGGCCGACGCGGTCGGTCCGTACACGGCCATCTACTCGCCCATGATCTGGGAAGGACGCGGCATCGGGTCGATCTGTCTTTTCCGCCAGCCGCCGAAGCCGTTCAGCGAAAAGGAGGAGTCGCTGCTGCGGACCTTCGCCGACCAGGCGGTGATCGCGATCCAGAATGCCAAGCTGTTCAATGAAACCAGGGAGGCGCTGGAGCGGCAGACCGCCACGGCGGAAGTGCTGAAGGTCATCAGCGAATCGCCGACCGACGTACAGCCGGTGTTCGAGGCGATCGCAGAACGAGCGATGACCTTGTGCAACGCGAACATCGGGGCGGTGGCACGTTTCGACGGCGCGCTCGTGCACATGGCGGCCTTCCATGGCGCATCCAACGAAGCCACGCGGGCGATGCGCAGCGCCTTCCCGATGAAGCCGGGGCACGGCGCGATCCTCGCGCGCGCCATCCATGAGCGGGCACCGGTCCAGATTGCCGACGTCCTCGACGATCCCGACTACGCCTTGAAGGACGAAGCGCGTACCGCGGGTTACCGTGCGAACTTCGCCGTGCCCATGCTGCGCGAGGGCCAGGTCATCGGTTCGATCGGCGTGTGCCGCGAGGCGCCGGGCGCCTTCCGCGAGGAGGAACTTGCGCTTCTCCAGACCTTCGCCGACCAGGCGGTGATCGCGATCGAGAACGTGCGCCTGTTCAACGAGACGCGCGAAGCGCTCGATCGGCAGACGGCCACCGCGGAAGTGCTGAAGGTCATCAGCGAGTCGCCGACTGACGTGCAGCCGGTGCTCGATGTGATCGCCGAACGCGCGGCGCGACTCACCGGAGCCGATTACGGGTGGGTGCTCCGTTTCGATGGCCGCCTGATCGACGTGGCGAGCGCTTACGGCGTCAATCCTCAGGGCCTCGAGGCGGCGCGGCGCGCGTTTCCCATGCCTCCGGGCGACGGCTCCGCAGCCGCATGGGCGGTCAGGGACGGCACCGTCGTCAACATTTCCGACGTGTTGTCCGCAGGTGCGAATTACGGAGTCAAGCCGCTCGCGGAGGTCGCGGGATACCGCAGCGTCCTCAGCGTGCCGATGCGTCGCGATGAGGAGATCGTCGGCGTGATCACCGTCACGCGTGCCCGGGTCGGAGAGTTCCCCGAAAAGGAGGTCGAACTGCTCAAAACGTTCGCGAGCCAGGCGGTCATCGCAATCGAGAACGTCCGGCTCTTTCGCCAGGCGCAGGAAGCGCGCTCTGCGGCCGAAGCGGCGAACGAAGCCAAGAGCGCCTTCCTCGCCACGATGAGCCACGAGATCCGCACGCCTATGAACGCGGTGATCGGCATGAGCGGGCTGCTGCTCGACACACCGCTGACCGACGAGCAGCGGGATTATGCGTCCACGATTCGCGAATCGGGCGATGCGCTCCTCACGATCATCAACGACATCCTCGACTTCTCGAAGATCGAAGCGGGGCGGATGGACATCGAGTCGCAGCCGTTCGACTTGCGCGAATGCGTCGAATCGGCGCTCGATCTGGTGAGCTCGCGCGCGGCCGACAAGCAGCTCGACATCGCATACCTGTTCGAAGGAGACGTTCCGCGTGGCGTGCGAGGGGACGTGACACGCCTGCGACAGGTCCTGCTCAACCTGCTCGCCAATGCCGTGAAGTTCACCGAATCGGGCGAGGTGGTGCTGACCGTGGCCGCGAACGCGGCAGGTGGCGATACGGTCGAGCTGGCGTTTGCGGTTCGCGACACGGGTATCGGCCTCAGCGCGGAAGGCATGGGTCGCCTGTTCCAGTCCTTTTCGCAGGCCGATTCCTCGACCACGCGCAAGTACGGCGGGACTGGACTAGGTCTCGCGATCAGCAGGCGCCTTTGCGAGCTCATGGGAGGACGCCTCCGGGCCGAGAGCGGTGGACTCGGCAAGGGATCGACTTTCATGTTCACCATCCGCGCACCCATCGCGGAGGTTCCCGCCGCGCGGCAGCGCGAGCACATCGGTGTGCAACCCGAGCTCGCCGGACGACGCGCGTTGATCGTCGACGACAATGCCACCAACTTGCGCGTGCTTTCGCTGCAGGCGGTGAAGTGGGGCATGCAGCCGCGCGCAACGCAGTCGCCTCGCGAGGGGCTGCAGTGGATCGACAGCGGCGAAGCGTTCGACCTCGCGATCCTGGACATGCACATGCCCGAGATGGACGGCATCGAGCTCGCGCGACGCATTCGCGCCGCCCGTGCGACCTTGCCGCTGGTGTTGTTCAGCTCGCTCGGCCGACGCGAAGTGGGCGAAGCGGAGGCGCTGTTCGGCGCGTATCTCGCGAAGCCGGTGCGCCAGTCGCAGCTCTTCGATACGCTGGTCAGCGTCGTGGCCGAACGTCCCACCGAAAAGCGTGCCGCCGCTCCGCAGCGACCGCAGATCGACCACGACATGGCGAATCGACACCCCTTGCGCATTCTCCTCGCGGAGGACAACGTCGTGAACCAGAAGCTCGCGTTGCGCTTTCTCGAGCAGATGGGTTATCGCGCGGATGTCGCT
>DATKLH010000187.1:0-4237 GCA_035542515.1 Casimicrobiaceae bacterium | reverse complement strand
TAGCGCAATACGCCGCCCGGCTGGTGGAACGCCTCGAATACGGTGACGTCGCAACCAGCCTTGGCCATATCGGCCGCGCACGCCATCCCCGCCGGTCCCGATCCCACGATGCCGACCTTGAAGCCGTTGCGTTCGATGTAGGGGACGTTGGACCACCCTTGCGCGATTGCCGTGTCGCCGACGAAGCGTTCGAGACGACCGATCGCGACCGGCTCCAGTGTCTGGCCGACGGTGCACACGCCTTCGCACTGGTTCTCCTGGGGACACACGCGACCGCATACCGAGGGAAGCAGGTTGGTTGCGGTGATGGTGTCGTAGGCGCCGCGGAAATCCTTGTTGCCGATCTTCTCGATGAAGCCGGGAATGTCGATGCCGACCGGGCAGCCGCGGATGCACGGCTGATCGGGGCACAACAGGCAGCGCTCCGATTCCTTGAGCGCTTCCTCGAGCGAATAGCCGCATGCCACTTCGGCGAAGTTGTGCGCGCGTTGCTGCGCATCCTGCTCGCGCATCGGCGTGCGCTGTTGCGGAATAGTGCGGATCGTGCGTTTTTTCGCGGCCATGTCAGCTCCGAAGGACCGCCTCGAGGCGCCGCCAAGTCGCCTCGGCATGCCCCGAGTGAAACGAGCAAAGAAGACGATTCATCCTAGCCACCCTTCACTTCTTCGAACGGATCGGGAAGCTCGAGCAGCGGATTGACACCATCGGCGCGCGCTTTCTGCTCAGCCAGTGTCCCTAGCGTCGGGGCGTTGCGCATGCGACAGGTTTCCGACCAGCGCTCGCGCGCCGCCTGCTCTTCCTTGGCGAATCGCTTCAGTCGCGCCATCAGGTCGTCGAAGTCCACCTGATGCGCGTCGAAGTCGGGCCCGTCGACGCAGGCGAAACGCACCTGCCCGCCGACCTTGACCCGGCATCCTCCGCACATGCCCGTGCCGTCGACCATCAACGGATTGAGGCTCACGATGGTCTTGATCTTGTGCGGCCGCGTCGCTTCGGCGCAGCCACGCATCATCACCGGCGGTCCGATGGCGACGCACTCGTCGATGTCGCGATGCTTTTCGATCGCGCGGCGCATGCCTTCGGTGACCATGCCCTTGATGCCGCTCGAGCCGTCGTCGGTGCAGACGTACAGCTCGTCGCAGCACGCACGGAACTTGTCTTCCCAGAACGCGAGCGATTGGGTCCGGAAGCCGAGGACGCCGATGACGTAAGCACCGGCCTGCTTGAAGGCGCGCGCTTGCGGATAGATCGGCGCGACGCCGAGCCCGCCGCCCACGCACATCACTTTCTTGACACCCCGGATGGGACTCGGGATGCCCATCGGGCCCACCACGGCGTGCAACGCGGTGCCGACCTTGCAGGCCTGCTGCATTTCGCGCGTCGTCTTGCCGACCGCCTGGATGACGAGCGTGATCGTGCCGCGCTCGCGGTCGAAGTCCGCGATGGTGAGCGGTATGCGCTCGCCCTCGGCGTGCGACATGACGATCACGAACTGACCCGGCTGCGCGGCGCGCGCAAGCATCGGATGCTCGATTTCGAGCAGGTAGGTGACGTCGGAGAAATCCGAGCGTGCAACGATATCGAGGACGGCCATGGCGCTCTCAGGCCTCAGGGCGAAGCGGTGGTGGAGGATCGCAGCGGTGTGCAAGCGCGTGCGTCGGCCGCAAGCCGATCGTCGATGCACGCAGTACAGGAACGATGCACTCCCGCTCCCTTCAGCGCGTGGCCCGGAACGTCGTTTGCGACTTGCAGAGGTCCCTACAGTAGACCCCGCGCATGGTTGCAGCGATCCTACGGCAGCCCTCGGGCGCGGAACAGCGCGCAATCGGGGGCCGTTTGATCTATGTCAGGGTTCCGGTGATCGCGCAAGGGATCGAGGCGCATCCTCGCGCAGTGGCAGCGCACTGGCAAACGACCACCGGCGCTCTACCGCGCCTTGTTACGACGTGCCTACGACTCGTCTTCCTCGATCTCGCGTACCCCGATGAGGCGCGAGATGCGGATCGGCGCTTCGGGACTCTGCAGCTTCTCGACGCGCTCCTGCAATTCGCGATCGGCGAGCGTCATGCGATTACGCAAGCGTACGTATTCGGCCCACGATTGCACGATGTAGCGCTCGACGAACCGACCCTCGTCGCCGAGGTCGCGGAACACGCGCCAGCTCACCGCGCCGTTGCGCCGTCGCGTGGGCGCGACGGCGTGGATCGCGCGCAGGAACGCCTCGTGATTGGCCGCCGGGATGCGGTATTCCCATTGGATCAGCACGGGGCCGTCGTCCGGGCCCGGCTCGCCGGTGATGCCGAGATCGGCCACCGGCATTCCCATCGTGACGTCGGCTTCGTTGCCCATCTTCACGCGCACGTTGCGATGAAGCACGGTGAGCAGGACCAGCGCGCCGGCGGAGATCGCCAGCGCGATGTGCGTGCCGATGCCTGTGGCGATCGCGCCCCAGACGGCGCTTCCCGCCGCGAGGCTCGCCTGCACCGCGACGAGATTGATCGCGAGCGCCCGAGCGCGCACCCATGCGGGCGCGGAGCTTTGCGTCGCGGCGGAGAGGCTCGCGAACACGCTGACCCACGCGAATCCGCCGCCGAAGGTGCCGAGCAGCGCGATGGCCGTATACCCTGTCGCGGCGATGATCAGCATGGAGGCGACCCACAGGAACACGCCGAGCGTCACGACGGTATTGACCGGGCGATGCTGGAGCTGGCGGGGGATCGACAGCGCCCCCACTACAGCGCCCGCGCCGAACCCGGCCGACAGCAGACCGAATCCGCCGGCGCCCAGTTGGAGCTGATCGCGTGCGATGACCGGAAGCAGCGCCCAGAACGCGCTCGCGCACATGGCGAAGCTCAGGTTGCGGATGACGAGCGCGCGCATCGCGGTCGAATGTCGCGCGTAACGCACGCCGCTCACGATGCCCGAGCGCAGCGTCTCGGGCACGCCCGGCAGGGACTGCTTGGCGCTCTTGAGCCGGCGCGCGGAAAAGAACATCGGGATGAAGAACACCGCGGCTGCAATCAGCGCGGTGCCGCTGCCGAGCAACGCCGCGATCACGCCGACCAGTGCCGGGCCCACTGCGCGCGCGACGTTGAACGCCACCGCGCCCAAAGCAACCGCCCGCGCCAACTCGTTGCGGACGACGAGCTCGTTGATACTCGCCTGCTGCGCCGGCAGGTAGAAGGTGAATCCCGCGCCGACGATGAAAGTCAGGAAAAGCAGCGACAGCGGCCCGATGAAGCCGACGAGCGTCGCAACCCCGAGCATCGCCGTCGCGGCGAACAGCAGGAGCTGGGTGAGCAGGATGATGTGACGGCGCTCGACGATGTCGGCGAGCGTGCCGGCGATCAGGCCGAACAGCAGCGTGGGCGCGGTGCTGGCGGTCTGAACGAGGGCGACCATCAGCGCCGACGGTGTCAGCGTCGCCATCAGCCACGCGGCGATGGTCGCCTGCATCGTGTACGCGAGTGCCGACCCGATCGATCCGACGTAGAACAGCCGGAAGCGCGGGTGGCGCAGCGGCGAGCCGGAGATCAGTCGGTAGGCGAAGGCGGCAGGTTGCGCGAGCACGGCCAAGTCTAGCCTTTCCGCTTGGCCATCGCTTTCGGCGTAAGCCGGTTCGTCAGCGATCGGTCAGTCGATTGGTCAGCGTCGCAGGGCCGGCGGTGCGTTGCCACCAAGGGAGCGCCGAAGCCCCCGACCTCGACCGCGGCACCGACAAAAACACATGTTGGATCATGGTGTTATCCGGGCTGCCGGCAGAGCTCGGCGCGCGCTCGGCTCGCGATCGGTATGTCGCGCATCCGTAAGCGATTGGCCAGCGCCGCGAAGCGAGACTTGCCGCCATGCCAAGCACCAACGGCATCCATACGACAGGCGTCACGAAGGCGCCACGAACGATCGAGGGGAACAGGCCGTGGAACAGAACGTGATGCGGGGAATCCGGTACGCGCGGCGGGTTTTCGGGAAGACTGCGCCCTATCTGCTGCTGGAGATCGTGCTGCCGGGCGGCACGCTGTTCGCCCTGGCGCTGTTTCTGTACCAGCAACGCGACTCGCAACGCACCCGCCAGTACGCGCGGCGCTTGCGTCGTGCGTGGCGGCGCGTGGCAGCCAAGGCCGGGTCGATGGTCGATGCTGCGTATTCGCTCAGCGGCCTTCGCGCGGTGGTGGTGGCGCGGACGGTGGTCTGAGGGAGTGGCATTGGGAATAGGGGATAGGGGATAGGGAATAGGGAA
>DATKLH010000186.1:0-11946 GCA_035542515.1 Casimicrobiaceae bacterium | reverse complement strand
CAGCCCCGTCTCGTCGCAATCGATCGCCGGCGTTCTCGGCCGGCTGTCGCTCGCCATGGCAACCGACGCCGCACGGCTTCGTCGGCGCATTGAACGGCTGCGCAATCGGACCGATGGCGCCGAGTGGGAAAAGCTTCGTGCCGACCTCGAGCGGTCGATCTCGCGACGCGAGGCGCGACGTGCACGCAAGCCGGTGGTGGTCTATCCGCCTGAATTGCCGGTCGCGCAGCGTGCCGAGGACATCGCTGCACTGATTCGTGACCATCGCGTGGTCATCGTGTCGGGCGAGACCGGCTCGGGCAAGACGACGCAGCTTCCCAAGATCTGCCTGCAGGCCGGGCGCGGTGAAGGCGGTCTGATCGGCCACACGCAACCGCGACGCATCGCCGCGCGCGCGGTGGCGTCGCGCATCGCGCAGGAGCTCGGCACCAACGTCGGCGGCGCGGTCGGCTACAAGGTTCGGTTCACCGACCAGACCCAGCCCGACGCTTATATCAAGCTGATGACCGACGGCATCCTGCTCGCCGAAACGCAGGGCGATCGCGATCTGCTGGCCTACGACACGATCATCGTCGACGAGGCGCACGAGCGCAGCCTCAACATCGACTTCCTGATCGGCTATCTCAGGCAACTGCTCGCGCGTCGCGACGACTTGCGCGTCGTCATTACCTCGGCAACCCTCGACGCGCAACGCTTCGCCGAGCATTTCGCGCATCGCGGCAAGCCCGCGCCGATCGTCGAGGTGTCGGGCCGCATGTATCCGGTGGAGATTCGTCACCGTCCGTTGCGCGGCGCCGAAGAGGAAAGCGACGACGAGGAGGAGGTCGAGGAGGGCATCGTCGCCGTCGCCGAGGATCTGTGGCGCGAAGGTCCGGGTGACATCCTGGTGTTCCTGCCCGGCGAGCGCGAGATCCGCGAGACCAGCGAGTTGCTGACGCGCTCGCTCGCGCGTCGCCCGTACGCAGCGGATGTCGAGATCCTCCCGTTGTACGCACGCTTGTCGGTCCAGGAGCAGCAACGCGTGTTCGCATCGTCGCAAGGGCGGCGCATCGTGCTGGCGACCAACGTCGCCGAGACCTCGCTCACCGTCCCGGGTATTCGCTACGTGATCGACACAGGTCTCGCGCGCGTCAAGCGTTACTCGTTGCGCAACAAGACCACGCTGCTGCAGATCGAGAAGATCTCGCAGGCCGCCGCGCGCCAGCGAGCGGGACGTAGCGGCCGGGTGCAGAACGGGATCTGCGTGCGGCTGTATGGCGAGGAGGACTACGCCGAGCGGCCCGCGTTCACCGATCCGGAGATTCTCCGCAGCTCGCTCGCTGCGGTGGTGCTGCGCATGGCGGCGCTCGATCTGGGACCGGTCGAGGCGTTTCCGTTCCTGGAACCACCCGCTCCGCGCGCGATCGCCGATGGCTATCAGTTGCTGCAGGAGCTCGGTGCCGTCGACGCGCAGCGCGTGCTCACGCCGCTGGGCCGCGAGCTCGCACGGCTGCCGCTGGATCCGCGCATCGGCCGGATCGTCATCGCGGCGCGCGATGAAGGTTGCCTCGCCGAAGCGCTGGTCATCGCCAGCGCACTCGCCGTGCCCGATCCGCGCGACCGCCCGTTGGACAAGCGCCAGGCCGCCGACCAGGCGCATCTTCGCTTTCGCGACGAGCGATCCGATTTCCTGTCGCTCATCGCGCTGTGGGAATTCTTCGCCGACGCGCTCGCCCAGAAGATGTCGCATCGGCGGCTGGTCGATCACTGTCGCGCGCAATTCGTGTCCTACTTGCGCCTGCGCGAATGGCGCGACGTGCACGCACAGCTCGCATCGGTGCTGTCCGAAGCAGGCTGGCGCGTCGACGGCAAGTTGCCCGACACGTTCGATACCGCCCACTACGTCGCGCTGCATCGCGCCCTGCTCGCCGGATTGCTCGGCAACATCGGCATGAAGCCCGACGCAGGCGACGAATACCAGGGCGCACGCGGCATACGCTTCGTGCTCCATCCCGGATCGGGGCTGGCGAAGAAGCCGCCGAAATGGGTGCTCGCCGCCGAGCTCACCGAAACCACGCGATTGTTCGCGCGTTGTGCAGCGAAGATCGAGCCGGAATGGATCGAAGCGGTCGCGGGCGATCGTGTCACGCGCGATTACTTCGACGCGCATTGGGACGAGTCGCGCGGCGAAGTCGTTGCGAGCGAGCGCGTGCAGTTGTTCGGGCTGCCGTTGGTTGCGCGTCGCCCGATCGCGTTGTCGCGCGTGGATCCGGCGACCGCGCACGAGATCTTCGTCCGCGAAGCGCTCGGCCCCGGGACGCTCAAGAGCAAAGGCGCGTTCCTGGCACATAACCGCGCGTTGATTGCACAAGTCACGGAGCTCGAGCACATGGCGCGGCGCCAGGACGTGCTCGTGGCACCGGAGACGATCGCGAGCTTCTACGCGCAGCGCGTGCCGGCCGAAGTGCATTCGCTGGTGACGTTCGAGCGATGGCGCGAGGCAGCCGAAGAGCGCGATCCGCACGTGTTGCACCTCAGCCGCGAATACCTCATGCGGCATTCGGCGGTGAATGTCACCGAGGAGCTGTTTCCGCGTCAGCTCGCGATGGCGGGGACGATGTTGCCGCTCAAATATCGATTCGCGCCGGGTCACCCGCTCGATGGCCTGACGCTGACGGTGCCGCTCGCCTTGCTGAACCAGGTCGACGAAGCGCGCCTCACCTGGCTGGTACCGGGCATGGTGCGCGAAAAGGTCACCGCTTACCTCAAGGCCTTGCCCAAGACTTTGCGCAACCGTCTGGTCCCGCTTCCCGACAGCGTCACGCAATTCCTGGCAACCGACCCGCCACGGGATCGCTCATTGACCGAAGCTCTGCGCACATGGCTGGGCGAACGTCTTCGCGAACCCATCGCCGCAGATGTGTGGGATGGCATCGAGCTTGCCGAGTACCTGCGCGTCAACGTGCGCGTGGTCGACGGGGCCGGCAAGGGGCTTGGCGAAGACCGCGACCTCTCTGCATTGCGTAGTCGGCTCGGCGAGGCAGCCCAGCTTTCCTTCGCGACGGCAGGCCCCGCGCTCGAGAAGAGTGGCTTGCGGAGCTGGGACTTCGGTGACCTTCCGCAGACGCTCGCCGTTACGCGCAAGGGGCAGCGGTTGACCGGTTATCCCGCGCTGGTCGACGAGGGGGACAGCGTCGCGCTGACGCTGCTCGATACCGCCGACGCCGCCGAGGCCGCGACGCGCGCCGGAGTGATCCGGCTCATCGCCCTTCAGCTCGCGCAGCCCGTCGCACAGCTTGCGAAAGGGCCACCCGGTTTCCATCAGCCGGCGCTTACGCTACGCGCAGTCATTCCGACCGAACGACTGTTGACCGACGTCGTTGCCGCCGTCTGGGACCGTGCATTCATCGGCGAGGATGCATTGCCGCGCAATGCGCGTGCCTTCGCCGAGCAAGTGAAGCGCGCACGGACGCGCTTGCCGGCGGTTGCCGAGGGAGCGGTGCGACTGCTTGCCGCGATCGCCACCGAGCATCAGAACCTCACGCAGAAGATCAACGCATTGCCGCCGGCACTGGGCCGGGTTGGCGCGGAGGTTCGCGCACAGCGCGATGCATTGGTCTACCCGGGCTTTTTCAGCGCGACGCCGTGGAACCAGCTCAACCATCTGCCGCGCTACCTCGAAGCGCTACGCCGTCGCCTGGCGAAGTACCCGGAACGGCGCGACCGGGACCTGCGGCACGCCGAGCAGGTCGCCGCCTGGTGGAACCGGTATCAGGACCGCCTGGCTGCGGATCGGGCGGCCGATCGCCACGCGCCCGACCTGGAAGCGTTCCGGTGGCTCATCGAGGAGCTGCGCGTGTCGCTGTTCGCCCAGGAGCTGCGCACGCCCTACCCGGTGTCGTTCAAACGCCTCGAGAAGGCCTGGAAGGACCTCGACCGCTGACCGGTCATCCGTTGGCGCGCCCTATGCCAACGTGCTAGAGTAGGTTCGCCGAATTGCGACCTAAGCGGTTGACGGAGTTGATGCGCCCGCTAGCCGGTCGCGAGGACGCGCGCGGCTCGCCGAAAGGCGGGCCGCAAGCTTGCGAACCCCGGACACGTGAACGCCACGCATACCGCCGCCGAGGCCAGGTCGCGCCGCCATCTCCCCAAGGACATGGCGCGCATCCTGTCGGAATGCCGCGATCTCGCGATCCATCGGCTGCTGGTGTCGTTCTCCGCGGTGCTCGACAAGATCGCCGACATGCTGATGGACCGCGCGGGCAAGTCCGATATCCGCGAAGAGCAGTCGCTGTTCCTCGATGCGCGCCAGATGCTCAAGACCGAGCGCGCCAACCTGATGGCGGAGTTCGAGAAGCGTCTGCGCCGGCGCATCGACGAGGGCATCGCCGGTAAAGAGGAAGTCAAGGCGGACTTCGCCAAACTCGATGCGACCCAGCTCACGCTGGTCGAGACCGCGATGATGGACGAGTCGGTGATCACCGGCAACATCGTGCGCGTGCTCGAGAACCTGTGTCACGACGAGCTCGCCCCGTTCAACCGCGCGATAGGCCAGCTCCTCGGCCAGCCCGATCTCGAGACGCCGGACAACCCGCTGGCGCCCGCGACCATCGTCGATGCCTTCGCGGAGGCGCTGAAGAACGTCAAGACCGACTACAAGATCAAGTTCCAGATCCTGAAGGAGGTCAATCAGGCGCAGCTGTCGGACATCAACATCATTTACGCCGACCTCAACCGTCACCTCACCGAATTGCACGTGGTGCCCGGCAGTCGCAGCATCACGCGCGGCGGGCCGCAAGCGCGCGGTGGCGCGCCGGGTCAGGCGCGTCCGGCTGCGCCGCCGCAGCCGCCGATGGCTGGCAACGAAGTCGACATCATGCAGTTGTTTCGCAGGATGGCCGCGCAGGGCGGTTTCCCAGGCGCCGCACGCACGCCCAACGTCGCGGTGCCGCCGATCGGCGGCGCGCCATCCATGTCGCATGCCGGCATGGCGCCGCCCTCGTTCGGCGCGATGCCCCCGGCAGGGGATGGGTTTCCCTCCATAGAAATGCCGTCGAGCCCGGCACCCGCGGCGATGCGCACCTTTGCGCCGCTCGCGCCGACTCCTTCGGGATATATCCCCGGCGCGCCGATCATCGCCACGCCTGCTCTGCACGAGGGACTGACACGGTTGCAGGCCGGTGACGTCGGCTTCGACGTCGAAGGCGCGCAGGTCGACTTTTCCGGCATACCGCAAGGCCTGCACAACGTCCTGCGCGACCTGCAGGAATCCCCGCTCGGAGCGAAGGCGAACCAGCTCGAATCGATGACCATCGAGATGGTCGCGATGCTGTTCGACTTCATCTTCGACACCAAGGACCTGCCCGACGGGATCAAGGCGCTGCTCGCCCGCCTGCAGATTCCGGTGCTTAAGGCGGCGATGCTCGATGGCGCGTTCTTCGCGAAAAAGACCCATCCATCGCGGCTGCTGGTCAACGCGCTGGCGCAGGCCGGGCTCGGCTGGTCGACGGCGATGGGCACCGAGGATCCGCTGTATCGCAAGATCGCCGAGATCGTCCATCGGGTGCTGGACGAGTTCAGCGACAACCTCGCGCTGTTCGACGACCTGCGCGAGGACCTGGAGCAGTTCCTTGCGGCCGAGGAAAAGGACGCGGAAGCGAACATCGCGTCCTCGGCGGAGGAGATCAACCAGCGCGACCGGCTGCAGATCGGTGGCGCGCTCGCGCGCTCGGAAGTGGAGCGGCGCATCGAGGCGTATGCGCTGCCCAATTTCCTCGCCTCGTTCCTGCGCCAGCGCTGGACCTCCAATCTCGAGCGCGTCTACCTCCAGGAGGGCGAGGACAGCGACGCGTGGAGCGCCGCAGTGACCACGCTCGAGGACCTGGTGTGGAGCGTGCAGCCGAAGAAGGCGCCCGAGGATCGTCGCCATCTGGTCGCCATGCTGCCGTCGTTGCTCAAGCGGCTGTCAGCGGGGCTGCAAGCGCAAATGTGGCAGCCCGACGAACGCGAATCGTTCATGACCAACCTGGTCGAGGCGCACGCAGCGGCGGTCAAGCCTTCGTTTGCAAGCGTGCCTTCGCCGACCGCAGCAGTCGCCGAGGCGGCGAAGGCGCAAGCCGAGGTCGCCAAGGCCTCCGGCGACGAAGTGGCCGCCGCGAAAGCCGAAGCGCTCGCCGCCGCCATGGCGCCGGCCGAGCCTGCGCCACCCGAACCCGAGCGCGAGATCCTCGACGACGAGTATCTCGAGATCGCCCGCGGCCTGGAGCGCGGCAACTGGGTCGAGCTCGAGGACGACGCTGGACAGTTGTCGTTCGCGAAGCTCGCCTGGGTGAGCCCGTTGCGCGGCACCTATCTGTTCACCAACCGCCAGGGACAGAAGGCGCTCTCGATGACCGCCGAGGAGCTCGCCGACCGCTTCCGCCTCGACACCGCACGACTGGTCGAAGCCGAGCCGCTCATCGATCGCGCGCTGAGCACCGTCCTCAGCCAGATCAACGAGAAGCTCGAGCCGGAGGAGACCGTTGCGGCCTAGCGACGCGAAAACCGGACCGGTGGACGCGGGACAAGAGGCCGAACGATGATGTCAACGGCTGTCGGACTTCGCTTGGCGTTTGTTTCGCTCCACGCTGATCGGTGTGCGGTCGAATGCACTCTCGCCAGTTATCCCACGATTCCCTCGTTGGCCCCATCGCGCGGTGTCGTGCACCCGGTCTCCAATCCACACAGGCGGCCGGTGCGCGCACCGGCGATCAACGCGCCGACATTGGCGCTCGCCACCTCCGCGAGGTAGGCGTCATCGCTGCGCCCGAGCCCCGGCCGAGCGCGAGCAGCCCCTCCCGACGATGCGGCGATTCGGCCTTGCGACGGGCGCGCCGCGCCGTCGCGGATCGCAGGGCGCCCAGTCGATGAACTGTTATTTCGCTTGCAACCGCGACACGTACTCAGTAACGGCAAGAATGCGTGCGCGCACGAACCGCTCCGGCTCGTACGGTACGTCGACGTAGTGCTCCGCCGCGCGCACCGTGTACCGGTCGCCCCAGATCGGCATGTCGCTCGGCCCGTGCCCCTCGACGCGAATGCGGCCGTCGATCACCTGGTACACGTGCTCGAACGGAAACGTGCCGGCGTTGTTCTTGGCGAGCCGCGTGAGGTTGCTCGGCGCCTTCGCGAGCGACGGCTTGTACGGCCCGTTGCCATCGCCCGAAATGCCGTGGCACACTGCGCAGCTAACGTCGTACTCGCTCTTGCCCACATCGACCTTCTCCGCGGCCGTCGCCGCGCCCGCCGCGACGAGAGTGCCGGCGCACAATGTCCAAGCCAGCGCGTTGCGTTTCATCGGAACCTCCGCGTTGAACGAACCACGTACGACAGGCCAGGGGGCGACCGCGTCGCCGAGAGTCGACGGACGGCGACTCCGAACCCCGTCGGTCCACCTATACGCCGGGCCATCGTCGCCGCATTGACGTGCGTCAACGGTCGAACGCTTCATGAAGCATTCCGCCATCGGCGCCCTCATCATCGGCGACGAGATCCTCACCGGCAAGCGCCAGGACAAGCATTTCGTTCATGTCATCGCCACGCTTGCCGCACGCGGACTCACGCTCGACTACGCGCACTATCTCGGCGACGACCGCGAGCGGCTGACGGCGATGCTGCGCGAAACCTTCGCGCGCGGCGACATCGTGTTCAGCTTCGGCGGTATCGGAGCGACACCCGACGATCACACGCGCCAGGCTGCGGCGGCCGCGCTCGGCGTCGCTCTCGAGCTGCATCCCGAAGCGGTGCGCGAGATCGAAGCGCGCTTCGGCGCCGAGGCCCATCCCAACCGCGTGCGCATGGCCGAGTTCCCGGCGGGCAGCCGCATCATTCCCAATCCGGTCAATCGCGTCGCCGGCTTCGCGATCCGCACGCATCACTTCTTTCCCGGCTTTCCGCAGATGGCCTGGCCGATGCTCGACTGGGTGCTCGCCAACGACTATCCGGATCTGCGCCGCGAGCCCGAAGTGGAACGCACGCTCGTGGTCTACGACGCCGGCGAAAGTCAGCTCGTGCCGCTCATGGAGGACAACGTCGCGCGCTTTCCTTCGGTGAAGCTGTTCAGCCTGCCGACGTTCACCACCGACGGGTCGCGTCGCCTGGAGCTTGGCGTGCGTGGACGCGTCGCCGATGTGGAGCCGGCGTTCGCGCACCTGCGCGAGGGCGTGCAAGCCTCCGGCTTCCGCTTCGAACAGCTCGACGGTGCCTGATGCCACCAGTCGCAGTGCGCTCCGCGCCGTCGCGCGGGCGCTGACACGCGCGCTTCCCCTGCTGTTCAGCGGTCGACTGCTCGCGCGCATCCTGTTGCCGCTGCTGGTCCTTTGGCTTGCGTGGCTCGCGGTGGGCATCGCCTTGTGGACTCCGCTCAGCGACGCAATCGCGCATGTGCTGGGGGGCGCGGCGCCGGGAACGTTCACGACGGTTTCCGCGCATGTGGTGACGATGCTGGTGTGGGCTTCGCTGGTGCTTCTCACGAGCCTGCTGGTCGTCGCGCTGGTTGCCATGCCGGCGATCGTCCGCGTCGTGGGCGTGCGCCACTACCGCGACCTGCAACGGCGCAACGGGGGCTCGCTTGCCGGGAGCCTGTGGAACGCGACGCTAGCCGTGCTTCGCTATGTCGCCATATGGCTCGTCACGCTTCCGTTGTTGCCGCTTGCGCCGCTGTACGTGCTGATCTCGCTCGCCAACACGGCCGCGCTCAATGCACGCCTGTTCCGCTACGATGCCTTGGCCGAGCACGCCGATGCGCACGAGTTGCGCGGCGTCATCGTTCAAGCACGTGGCCGCTGGTTCCTGCTCGGTCTCGCGCTCGCTCCGCTGGCGCTCATCCCCCTGGTGAACTTCGTCGCCCCGCTGTATTCCGGCATCGCCTTCGCGTGCCTGGCGCTCGACGAGCTCGCGCGGCGGCGGCGCGCCGAGGCGTCCAGGACGGTACCGTCATGAACGGACTGGAGGGCAGTGGCGCGTGGTTCGACGAGGTCCGTGCAGGCACCTCGTTTGCAAGCAGCCTCACGATCACCGAGACCCACCTGGTGCTCGGCGCGGGACTCATCGGCGACTTCAATCCTCACCATACCGACGAGGAATACGCGCGCAGCGAACGCTTCGGCACGCGCATCCTGCACGGCATGCTCACCTCGTCGATCATGGGCGCGGCGATCGGCATGTACTTCCACGGCACCGCGATCGCCTATCTCGAGCACAACGTGCGCTTCGAGGCGCCGGTCCGCCCGGGCGACACGCTCAAGACGACCTGGACGGTGACCGAGCTTGTTCCCAAGCCCAAGCACGGTGGCGGCATCGTCGTGCTCGAAGGCAGCGCGCGCAACCAGAACGGCACCGTCGTGGCGCGTGGCGTGGGCAAGATCATGGTGCGCAGCCGCTCGGCGGCGGCGACGAAAGCGAAGCCATGAGTGCCACCAGGCTCGTCGAATAACAAGACTCATCCATGCGGATCGAAGCGCATGGGACGCGGTGAGGCTCGTGCCAACCCCGACCATGCGGCTTTGACGCCATAGCGCTTTGCAGGTCACCAACGGCACAGCGCACAGCTCATCGCCTCGGGTTCGCGGCCAGCGCCCTTACGCATTCGGACACGAGGTCCGGTCCGCGGTACACGAGCCCGGTGTAAAGCTGCACCAGCGTCGCGCCGGCCGCGATCTTCTCCTGCGCGTCGGCGCCGTTCATGATGCCGCCCACGCCGATGATCGGCAGCGCGCCGTCGAGTGCCTTCGCGAGCACGCGCACTACGCGTGTCGATTGCTCGCGCAATGGTGCGCCCGACAAGCCACCGGTCTCCTCCGCGTGCCGCATGCCGGCGACACCCTCGCGCGCGATCGTCGTGTTGGTCGCTATCACGCCGTCGACGCGATGTCGCATCAGCAGCGCTGCGATATTGCCGACGGCGGCGTCGGTGAGATCGGGCGCGATCTTCACCGTGATGGGAACCCGCTTGCCATGTGTCTGCGCAAGCGCTTCCTGTTCGCGTTTCAACTTGGCGAGCAGCGCGCCGAGCGCATCCTCGGCCTGCAGGTCGCGCAAGCCCTTGGTATTGGGCGAACTTACGTTCACGGTGACGTAGTGCGCATAAGCGTAGACGGCGCGCAGTGCGGCGACGTAATCGTCGACCGCGCGGTCGTTCGGCGTATCGAAATTCTTGCCGATGTTGATGCCGAGCACGCCGCGATAGCGGGCGCGTTGCACGTTGGCGATGAACGCCGTCACGCCGTCGTTGTTGAACCCCATGCGATTGACGAGCGCGTTGGCGGCTGGCAGGCGAAACAGGCGTGGCCGCGGATTGCCGGGCTGCGGTCGCGGCGTGACCGTTCCCGCCTCGATGAATCCGAACCCGAGCGTCGCGAGCCCATCCAGATGCTCGGCATTCTTGTCGAGGCCTGCCGCCAGCCCGACGCGATTGGGAAAATGAATGCCCATCACCTCGACCGGCTGTCCCGGCAAGCGTGGCGCGAGCCATTGCGCGACGCCGGTGCGCGCCGCGACGTCGAGCGCCGAGAACACCACGGTGTGCGCGGTCTCGGCATCGGCCGCGAACAACAGCGGACGAAAGATCGGATAGAGCTGATAGATCATCGCGGCGATCCCGATGCATGCGCGCTGCAGCGCGCCGCGATGATACTATCCGCGGCGTGCAATGATGCTTCGCTCAAGCCCCATGGCGCGCCTTGGCGCGCGCCTGCTCCTCGCGTGGTCGATCGCGCTGCTCGCCACGTGCGCTGCCGCGGTCCCGGTCATCTCGGACAAGGCGGGTGCGAGGAAGCCGCCTTCGCCTCCTCCAGCCGCGCACCCTGCGGAACCGCCCTCGTACGGCACGCGTCGCGACGTGCGGCCGTTCATCGATGACATGGTGGCGGCGGGCCTGAACCGCCGCGATGTGACACGCTGGCTCGCGGCCGCGAAATTCCAGCCCAAGATCATCGCGGCGATGCAGCGTCCGATTCTCGAGCCGCCGAAGTGGTACGAGTATTCGCCGCAGTTCCTGTCCGATGGGCGCATCGCGGGCGGCATCGCCTTCTGGCAGGCGCACGAGAGCGCGCTCGCGCGCGCCGAGCGCGAGTACGGCGTTCCCGCACACGTCATCGTCGCGATCATCGGCGTCGAGACCTATTACGGCCGCCACACGGGCTCGTATCGCGTGATCGATGCTCTGACGACGCTGGCGTTCGACTATCCGCGGCGTGCGTCGTACTTCCGCAACGAACTGCGCGAATTCCTGCTGCTCGCCCGCGAGCTCGGCATCTCGCCGCTGGAGCCCAAGGGATCGTTCGCGGGCGCGATGGGCTATCCGCAGTTCATGCCGGGCAGCGTACGCCGTTACGGCGTGGACTTCGACGGCGACGGCCGCATCGACTTGTGGACCGACGGTGACGATGTCATCGGCAGTGTCGCTCACTATCTCGCGCGACATGACTGGCTACGCGGACAGCCGGTGCTGCTGCCAGCGGTGATCTCGACCGACGGTCGTTCAGCGGTCCTGCAAAAGCTCGATGGTGGCATCAGCGAGCGGCGTCCGCTCGCCGCGTGGACGCAGGACGGCGTCACCGCCGGTGCGGTGCCGGCCGACTTGTCGCCGGAGCCGGTCGGGCTGCTCATGCTCGAAGAGCGACCCGGGATGTCGGCCGACGATGCCGGGGCGGCGAGCTACTGGATCGCGTGCCCCAACTTCTACGTGATCACGCGCTACAACAAGAGCCGGTTGTACGCGTCGGCGGTGTGGTGGCTCGCCGAGGCGATCCTCAATGTGCGCGAGGTTCAGCGCTCGGTCGTGATCGGGCCGCCGGCCGCGACCCACAACGGTCCCAACTGAGCCGACCTTTCGGTGCGCAGCAAGCGCATCTCAATCGCGCTTCGCGAGCCGGCGCGCGTGGTCCACGAGTGCGCGCGTCGATGGGTCGACGCCATCGCCAAGCGCCG
>DATKLH010000185.1:0-10320 GCA_035542515.1 Casimicrobiaceae bacterium | reverse complement strand
TCGGCCGCGGTCATGCTCATCGACACGTCGAGCACGAACAGCACCACCGCATTGCTGGCGAGCTTGGGCCGTTGCTTCAACTGGCGAAAGCGAAGGTCCTCATCGGTGAACGGCGTGGGGTTGGTTTGCACCGCACGACGTTTGACCGCCTCCTTGACCGTGCGGCGGCGATCCAGCCGTGCACGGATGCCGCGTCGCCCGATGCCCTCGCGGACGATCTCCTCTTCCTCGATCGTCACGCCCGCCTTGGGCCGCAGATCGGGAAGCTCGAGCTCCTCGCTCAACCAGTCGACGATGTCGTCGACCTTCAGCTCGAGCAGGAGCTTGATGCCGCCTTCTCCGCTTCCACCCTCGCCACCGCTACGGCCCTGGCCCGCGTCCGCAGGACGCAGTGTGTCGCCCGCCTGCGCGTTGCCTTGTCCGGCGCCGCTCTGCTTGTTGGTATCGGACAGACGGAAGCGCGCGTGCTCGAGCATCCGCACCGGCACCTGCACGCTGCGCTGGTCGGGATTGGTGATGAAATCGCTTCCCGACAGCAAATCGACCAATTGGTCCTTCACCGCCTGCCGCACCTTCTGGTTGTGCCGCAGCCAGTCGCGCGCACCGCGCGAAAACAGCTCGTACCAGGGCGTCTGGGCCGAGAAGCGAACGAGACCGTTCATGATGTTGCCGCCTTCCAAGAAGGGCCGCGGTTGCAGCGTCGCGGCCCCGGCGCCTCTACGCCTGCTACTCCTGCGCGAGCAAGGTGGTCACGTAATTGAGCGCCTCGCGCGCGCTGTGATCGTCATAACCATACTCGTCGACCAGCCGTTTGGCTACCACGGAAATCTTCTGCTTGGTTTCCTCTTCGGGCCGCGTGGTCGAGCTCACCAGGCGCAGCACGTCGCGCCGCTGCTCGAACAGATACTGCTCGATCGCGTCGTGCAGCGGAGCGTGGCTCGCAAGCGTGAACTTCTCGCCGCGCTTGTACGCCCCCATGGCCTTGCGCACCACTTCCTGCCGGAACGAGTGCTTGCCCGAATCGGAGATGTGGATCTTCTCCTCCACCGCTCGCAGCATGCGCTCGTCGGCATCGCGGTCCTCGCTGGTGATCGGATCGCGGACCTTGCGGTTGTCGAGCGAAGCCTCGACCTCGTCGATGTACTTGTCGAGCAGCTCCTGCGCCTCCTGCTCGAAGCTGACGAACAGCGCCTTGTGCACGTCCTCCTTGACCCAACGGTTGTAGAAATCCTTGCGCGCCACCACCAGGAAGTCGATCCAGCGGCGCTTCTCCTTGGGGTCGATGCGCGCGTCGTTCTCGATCGCGTCCTTGATCGCCAGCAGCACTTCCATCGTGGTGAGGCTGTGCGCGTTCGACTTGATGATCGCCGCGGAGATCGCATTGATCACAAAGCGCGGCGACACGCCGGAAAGCCCTTCGTCGGGGAAGCGCTCGCGCAGCCGCTCGGCTTCGGCGCGATTGACGCCGTCGACCTCCTCGCCCGACTGGACGCGCACGCGCTTGGCGAAATCCGCGCCCTTGTCGTCGCCTTCGCGCAGGCGCGTGAGGATTGCGAACACCGCCGCGGTATGCAACACATGCGGATCGAGGTGCACTTCGCGGAATGCCGGCTCGGCGGAGGCGATCAGCTTGCGATAGATCTTCGCTTCGGCACGATAGTCGAGCGTGTACGGGACCTGGATGATCACCATCCGGTCGAGCAGCGCCTCGTTCTCGCGCTCCTGCAGGAACTTGCGGAACTCGGCGAGGTTGGTATGCGCGAGGATGGTCTCGTCGACGTGGATCAGCGGGAAGCGCGAGACCTTGACGTTCTTCTCCTGCGTCAGCGTGAGCAGCAGGTACAGGAACTCGCGCTTGACCTTCAGGATCTCGATCATCTCGAGCACGCCACGGCTTGCCGCGTACACCGCACCCGACCACGACCATGCGCGCGGATCGCCCTCGTCGCCATATTCGGCGACCTTCGACAGATCCACCGACCCCACGAGATCAGCGATGTCCGCGGTGGTGGGATCGTGCGGAGCGTAAGTGCCGATGCCCATGCGTCCGGCCTCGGACAGGAAGATGCGCTCCACCGGCATCTTCATGAAATCGCCGCCGTGCTCGTGCTCGATGCGCAGGCGGCACGACGGGCAGATCTCGCCGACGATGTCGGCACCGTAGGTGTCGCGAAACTGGGCGCGCAGGGTGTGCGGAATCAGGTGCAGCGGCGATTCGTGCACCGGGCAGCCCTTGACTCCGTAGAGCGCGCCCTCTTCGGTGTAGCTGTATTCCTCGAGGCCACGCTTGAGCAGGATGACCATCGAGGACTTGCCACCCGACGGCGGGCCGAGCAACAGCAGGAGGCGACGACCGACTTCCGAGCCGGCCGCTGCGGCCTTGAAGTAATCCACCACGCGTCCGATGGCGTCGTCGACGCCGTACAGCTCCTCCTCGAGCAGCGAGCAATGGAACTTGCCGTCGTCGGTCTGCTTGCCGCGCCAGCGAACCATGTCCCAGATGTACTGGTGGCTGGTCCGCGCGGTGCGCGCGGGATCCTGGCGAACCACCGTCTCGAGAAACGATGCGAGGGTGCCAGACCAGTGGTTGGCACGGTGCTGGCGCGTGAAATCGGACAAGCTGTCCATGAACCGCGCATGGTCTTGGTTCGCACCGTTATCGTGAATTGTGCTCATCGGGGACTCTTCGCTGCTCAGCCGTAGTGCGGCCGTGGAATCCGAAGGGGCCGGCAAGGTGCCGTTCGAATGCGATGCGCCGTTGGGGCCACCGCTTCCGGCACCGTGGTCGTCGGGACACATGGCGTCCTCCAGACGTTATAAGAAGAACTACGACCGGACCGCGGCGAGGCGGATCCGGGGCGCGAACCGGGGGCGTCGACGGCACATCGGATGCGCGCATGGATTTCGTCCAAGGTCGGCCGCCAGGGTGTCGCACCTCCATATGAAGCAATAACCGTTCCGACTCCGGGCCACATCGTGCGGGCCTGCCTCGCGGCACCTTCGGTTGACAAGTATTCCGTCACCCTTCCAGCCCGTGACGCGGCATCGCTCACGCGTTCTTGCAATGCAACGGAAACCCGCGATTGGGTTACGTATAGCGCATTTCGCGCGAGGTTCAAGATCGGCCCGATCAAGCGGTGGATTGCTCGACCAAAAACGAAACGACGCAGCCAACGGTTGACGCAGCAACATCAGATGCGTCGTGCTTCGAAGCGCCCGCGCGTCGCAGAATCACGACATGCCGGCGCGATTGCGTCACCTCCGCGCTCGCAACGCAAACGCGCGACACGCCGTGCGCGCGTAATCGTCTCCATTCTCGACGTTGCGTGTCGTCCTACAAATGCGTCGATCGTGCAAGTTCGGAAAATCTTTACAGGCGAACGCGCGTCGCAATCGAGAACCATCGGCTACGCCAGTGGCCGCGATCGCCTGCGCCGTGACATCGCCGCAAATAAAAAGGGCGCCGCTACGGGCGCCCTTCGACATCGTGCGTGACAGCGTCAACTGGCCGGCGTATGCTCGGGCGGCGTATTCGCCTTCGTGTCGTCTTCTGCGGCCGCCTTCATCGAAAGGCGCACGCGGCCCTTCTCGTCGGCTTCGAGCACCTTCACGCGCACCGCCTGGCCTTCCTTGAGGTAATCGGAGACCTGGTTGACGCGTTCCTTGGCGATCTGCGAGATGTGCAGCAGACCGTCCTTGCCCGGCAACAGCTGCACGATCGCGCCGAAATCGAGGAGCCGGATCACCGTGCCCTCGTAGATCTTGCCCACTTCGACTTCCGCGGTGATCGCCTCGATGCGCTTGCGCGCGGCGTTGCACGCGTCGGCATTCACCGACGCGATGGTGACCGTGCCGTCGTCCTGGATATCGATCGTCGTGCCGGTTTCCTCGGTCAGTGCGCGAATCACCGCACCGCCCTTGCCGATCACGTCGCGGATCTTCTCGGGGTTGATCTTGAAGGTCATCATGCGCGGCGCGTGCTGCGAAATCTCGGTGCGCGCGTGCGGAAGCGCTTCCTGCATGAGCC
Organism: Casimicrobiaceae bacterium; assembly: GCA_035542515.1. Lineage (GTDB taxonomy): Bacteria > Pseudomonadota > Gammaproteobacteria > Burkholderiales > Casimicrobiaceae > VBCG01. The sequence goes on along the minus strand of DATKLH010000185.1, from coordinate 6,293 downwards.
GCAGGATGTGCATGCGCCCTTCGCGCGCCTGCGATAGCGCCACCGCCATGATCTCCTTGGTGATGCCCTGGATCTTGATGTCCATCTGCAGGGCCGTGACACCGCGATCGGTTCCCGCGACCTTGAAATCCATGTCGCCAAGATGATCCTCGTCGCCGAGGATGTCGGAGAGCACCGCGAAGCGGTTGCCTTCCTTGATCAGCCCCATGGCGATCCCGGCGACGTGCGCCTTGGTCGGAACGCCGGCGTCCATGAGCGCGAGGCTCGCGCCGCACACCGACGCCATCGACGAGCTGCCATTGGATTCGGTGATCTCCGAGACCACGCGCATCGAGTAGGCGAACTCCTCGGCGCTGGGCAGCACGGCGAGCACGGCGCGCTTGGCGAGCCGCCCGTGCCCGATCTCGCGGCGCTTGGGCGATCCGACGCGGCCGGTCTCACCGGTCGCGTACGGCGGCATGTTGTAGTGGAACATGAAGCGCTCGCGATACTCACCCTGCAGCGCGTCGATGATTTGTTCGTCCCGCGCCGTACCGAGCGTCGCAACCACCAGGGCTTGCGTCTCGCCTCGGGTGAACAGCGCAGAGCCGTGCGTACGTGGCAGCACTCCAGTGCGAATGCTAATCGGCCGCACGGTGCGCGTGTCGCGACCGTCGATACGCGCCTCGCCCGACAGGATCTGCTGGCGAACGACCTTGGCCTCGAGCTCGAACAGCAGGTTCGCGACGTGCTGGCGCACGTCGGGGCTCGCGTCGGCGGGCGCGACCTCGGCATCCACCCGGGTCGCGATTTCGCGCAGTCGTTGCTGGCGAGCCTGCTTGGACCGGATCTGATACGCCGCGCGCACGTCGGCTTCGGCGGTTTGCGCGATGCGAGCGATGAGGTCGTCGTCCTTGGTCGGCGGTTCCCACGCCCACAGCTCGCGACCGCCTTCCTCGACCAGCGAATGGATGAGGTCGATGACCGCCTGCTGCTGTCGGTGACCGTACACGACCGCGCCGAGCATCACTTCCTCGGGAAGCTCCTGCGCTTCCGACTCGACCATCAGCACCGCGGCTTCGGTGCCTGCGACGACGAGGTTGAGCTGCGATCGCTCGAGCTCGGTCTTGGTCGGATTGAGCCGGTACTGGCCGTCGATGTAACCGACGCGCGCAGCGCCGATCGGACCGTTGAAGGGCACGCCGGCGAGCGCGATCGCGGCCGACGCACCGATCATCGCGGGAATGTCGGGATCGATCTCGGGATCGACCGACATCACCGTCGCAACGATCTGTACTTCGTTATAGAAGCCGTCGGGAAACAGCGGCCTGATCGGACGATCGATCAAGCGCGAAGTCAGCGTTTCCTTTTCCGACGGCCGACCCTCGCGCTTGAAGAAGCCGCCGGGAATCTTGCCGGCCGCGTAGGTCTTCTCCTGGTAGTCGACGGTCAGTGGAAAGAAGTCCTGTCCGGCCTTGGCGTTCTTCGCTGCAACGCACGTGACCAGCACGACGGTATCGTCGAGGCTCACCAACACCGCGCCGCCCGCCTGGCGAGCAATCTCGCCGGTTTCCAGCGTCAGGGTGTGGTTGCCGTAGGGAATGCTTTTCTTGATGGCAGTAGGCACTTTGTCCTCGGGTTTCAAAAGGACAATGGCCGCGCGATCGGCGCGCGGCCATTGCGAGGGGTATCAATGGGAGGCTGCTCGTAAACGACCCGGCAGCCGGGTTGCAGCGGGTCGACGGCTCGGCGGCGCCATGGCTTGCCGGAGACGTTGACCGCGGCGTTGGCGATCCGGCCTATTTGCGCAGGCCGAGCTTTTCGATGACCGAGCGATACGAGTCGGCGTTGCGCGACTTGAGATAGTCGAGCAGTTTGCGCCGACGCGAAACCATGCGCAGCAGGCCCCGTCGCGAATGATGGTCCTTGACGTGATCCTTGAAGTGATCGTTGAGACCGTTGATGCGCGCGGTGAGCAGCGCGATCTGCACTTCCGGCGACCCGGTGTCGCCAGTCCTGCGCTGATTGTCGGCGATGACCTTCGCCTTCTCGGTAACCGTGACGGACATTGCTTCGATTCCTTCTCTCTTGGGCTATCTCGCGCTTGGCTAAGCTTGTAAGTATAGCGCGAAAAGCGCTTGATTTTCAATGGCCCTCCCCGACGGACCCGGTTCATCGTCGATGGTCCATCGTCGATGGTAGAGGTCGCGTGGCTCGTCCCGCATTCGTCCCGCCGCGCGCAGCAAGCGACCGTTCCGCCGTGCCGTTGTCCAGCTCGTCTGCTCGACCATCAACCGGAGCTTTCCGCTACCAACCTCCGCGGCCGGGCAATTCCGTCCGCGACCCGGGCCAGCCCGAGGAATGCCTGGCCGCAATAGACCGCACACGCCTCAGCGTCAGGGGCATCCACGTCGATCGCAATCCCGTGGCGAAACCGTTGTGCCGAGCCACCATCCAGCGTCACGCGTGGAACGTCGCCGAGCAGCGAGGCCGGCGGCAGGAGCCGCGTGGCACGGGTCGCTTCGTCGGCCGACTCCAGCTCGGCGAGGCCGATCGCATCCGTCACATCGAACGGGCCTGTCGCGGTCCGGCGCAGCGCGGCCAAGTGCGCGCCACAGCCCAGTCGCACTCCCAGGTCGGCGGCGAGCGCGCGAATGTAGGTGCCCTTCCCGCAGGTGACGTCGATGGTTGCGCGAGGCAGCGTCCAATCGACCAGCCGAATGGCATCGACTTCCACCGTGCGCGCCACTCTCTGGATCTCCTGGCCCGCGCGCGCGTACTCGTAGTACTTGCGGCCGTCGCGCTTGAGTGCGGAGTGCGCGGGCGGCACCTGCTCGATCGCACCCGTGAACTCCGGCAGCACGACCTCGATCGCCTCGCGTGTCAATGCCACCGGCTTCGACGCGACGACATCGCCTTCGGCATCCTGCGTCGTGGTGGTCACACCAAAGCAAACGGTCGCCAGGTAGCGCTTGCGCGCGTCGAGGAGGATCTGCGCGAACTTGGTCGCCTCGCCGAAGCACAGCGGCAGCAGGCCCGAGGCAAGCGGATCGAGCGTACCGGTATGACCCGCCTTCAGCGCGTTGTAGGCGCGCCGGGCACGTTGCAGCGCTGCGTTGGAGCTGATGCCCGACGGTTTGTCGAGCAACAGGACGCCGTCGATCCGGTGCTTCGGCGAGCGCATGGCGTTCAACAGTGAAAAGGCGTTGTGGGTTCTTGGTTATTGGTTGTGAGCGTGCCCGCTCGTACGGCAACAAGAGGCGCGGCTTTCAAGTCGGCCGAAGTTGCTGTGGTGGATTCGCGCCGATGGCGGCTCAGTTGGGCGCACTGACAACCAAGAACAACAACCAAGAAGCGTCTGGCTTTACTTCGGCTTCCGATCCTCGGCCACCGCCTCGTCGATGAGGCGCGACAACCGCATCCCGGCCTCGATCGAATCGTCGTAGACGAAGTGGAGCTGCGGCACCGAATACATCCCGAGTCGCTGCGAGAGCGCGCTGCGCAGGAACCCGGCGACGCGGTTGAGCGCCGGCTCGGCGTCCTTGGCCGGCGGGGTGCCGGCCTGCTCGGTGAAACGCACCTTCGCATGCGAGAGATCGGCGCTCACCTCGACTTGGGTCACGGTGATGCGCGGCACGCGCGGGTCCTTGACCTCGTTGACCAGCAGGTCGGCGAGATCTCGCTGGATTTGCTCGCCGACGCGAAGCGAGCGCTGGGAATGGTGGCGGGGCATCGGTATTCCTGACTGCTGGGATGGGGGTTGGGGATTAGGGACTAGTGTGCGTGAGCGCAGCCCGTATTCCACGGCACGCGCCACTGCGGGCCAAGGCACGCTAGCCCCCAGCCCCTAGTCCCGAACCCCGCAGTCGAGGTCAGAGCGTCCTGCTCACTTCCACGATCTCGTACACCTCCAACTGATCGCCCTTCTGGACGTCGTTGAAGTTGCGGATCGAGAGGCCGCATTCGAAGCCGGCCTTCACCTCGCGCACGTCGTCCTTGAATCGCTTCAGCGAATCGAGCTCGCCGTCGTGGATCACCACGTTGTCGCGCAGCACGCGGATCTTGGCGCCGCGCCGCACCAGCCCCTCGAGCACGTAGCAACCCGCCACCGTGCCCACCTTCGAGATGCGATACACCTCGCGCACCTCCACGATGCCGAGCTGGTTCTCCTTGCGTTCCGGCGTGAGCATTCCCGACAGCGCCGCCTTCACGTCATCCACCGCCTCGTAGATGATGTCGTAGTAGCGGATCTGCACGCCGCTGGTCTCGGCAAGCTTGCGTGACTGCGCATCGGCGCGCGTGTTGAAGCCGATGATGACCGCCTTGCTCGCGAGCGCCAGGTTCACGTCCGACTCGGTGATTCCACCGACCCCGGCGTGCACGATGTTGACCTTGACCTCGTCGGTCGACAGCTTGGTCAGCGCCTGCGTCAACGCCTCGTAGCTGCCCTGCACGTCCGCCTTGATGATGAGCGCGAGCGTCTTGACCTCGTTGTCGCCCATCTGGTCGAACATGTTCTCGAGCTTCGCGGCCTGCTGCTTCGCGAGCTTCACGTCGCGGAACTTGCCCTGGCGGAAAAGCGCGATCTCGCGCGCCTTGCGCTCGTCACCGAGCGCCATCACTTCCTCGCCGGCGAGCGGCACGTCGGAAAGCCCCTGGATCTCGACCGGATAGGCCGGGCCCGCTTCCGCGACCGACTTGCCGTTCTCGTCGGTCATCGCGCGCACGCGCCCGAACACGGCGCCTGCCAGGATGACATCGCCGCGACGCAGCGTTCCGGATTGCACCAGCACCGTCGCAACCGGACCGCGACCCTTGTCGAGGCGCGATTCGATGACGATGCCCTTCGCCGGCGCATCCTTCGGCGCCTTCAGTTCGAGCACTTCGGCCTGCAACAGGATCGCGTCGAGCAGCGTGTCGATGCCCTGCCCGGTCTTCGCGGACACCGGAACAAACTGCGTGTCCCCGCCGTACTCTTCCGGCAGGACCGATTCGGCGACGAGCTCCTGCTTCACCCGCTCCGGATTCGCGTCGGGCTTGTCGATCTTGTTCATCGCGACCACCAGCGGAACGTTGCCCGCTTTGGCGTGCGCGATCGCTTCCTTGGTCTGCGGCATGACGCCGTCGTCCGCGGCAACCACGAGCACGACGATGTCGGTCACCTTCGCGCCACGCGCACGCATCGCCGTGAAAGCCTCGTGGCCCGGCGTGTCGAGGAACGTGATGATGCCCTTGGGTGTTTCGACGTGATACGCGCCGATATGCTGGGTGATGCCGCCCGCTTCGCCGCTCGCGACGCGCGCGCGACGGATGGTATCGAGCAGCGACGTCTTGCCATGGTCGACGTGACCCATGACCGTCACCACCGGGGGCCGCGGCAGTGCCTCGGCGGCATGCGTTTGCTGAGTTTCCTCGAGCAGCGCGTCGGGTTCGTCCAGCTTCGCGGCCTTGGCCTTGTGCCCCATCTCCTCGGCGAGAATCATCGCCGTTTCCTGGTCCAGCACCTGGTTGATGGTGACCATCGAGCCGAGCTTCATCAGCGCCTTGATCACCTCGGCGGCCTTGACCGACATCTTGTGCGCGAGATCGGCGACGGTGATGGTTTCCGGCACGATGATTTCGCGCACCAGCGGCATCTGCTGCATCACCGAGCCGGCAACGCCGTCGAGGCCTTCTTCCTCGCGATGGCGACCGCCCTTGGGGCCGCGCCAGCCGGTCACCGTTGCGCCGCCGGTGACGTCACCACGCAACTTGAGCGCGCGACGGCGGGCCGCTTCCTCCTGGAACACCTGGCCAGGTGCCTTCTTGGCCGGCTTGTCGCGCTTCTCGCCTGGCTTCGCGGCGGGACGGTGCAGCGTGCCACCGGTCTTCTTGTCCGCGGTGACTGTGGCGCTTGCCGCCTTTTCCTTTGCCGCCGCCTCGGCGGCAGCCTTCGCCGCCGCTTCCTCGGCTTCCTTTTCCTTGCGGCTCTTGCGTCGCGCTTCCGCTTCCTGCTTGCGCTGCAGATCCTCCTGTTGGCGTGCGAACAGCTCGCGGGTCTTGCGTTCCTCGGCCTCGCGCTGGGCGATCTCCTCGGGCGTGAGCACCGACGGCGGTGCCACCGGGGCGACCGGTTGCGCGACCACGGGTTCCGGGACGATCTCCGGTTCCGGTTGCGGAGCCGGCGTCGGTTCCGGGATGACCTCCTCGACTATCGCTTCGGGTAGCGGCGCGGCCTCCACCACCGGCTCCTCGATCACCGGCGTGGCGACGGTCGTGTCGCCTTCCTCGCGGCGCACGAGCACGCGCTTCTTGCGCACCTCGACCTGAATGGT
>DATKLH010000184.1:0-10612 GCA_035542515.1 Casimicrobiaceae bacterium | reverse complement strand
AACGTGCAGCGTGGCGGCCCCTCCACCGGCCAGCCGACCAAGGCCGAGCAAGGCGACCTGTTCACCGCGATGTTCGGCAGCCACGGCGACGCGCCGAAGGTCGTGATGGCGCCGGCCACCGTCGAGGATTGTTTCTACTCGATCATCACCGCGCGTCGCATCGCCGAGGCTTTCAACATGGTGGTGGTCGTGCTTTCCGATGCGAACCTCGCCACCTCGCAGACGCCGTTCCCGCGGCCGAAGTTCAACGAGGCGTGGCTCGCGCCGCCGATCGATCAAAGCCCGATTCCCGCCGGCGCAAAGCCTTACGACTGGAATCCGGTCAATGGCCTTGCGCGACGCTTCGTTCCCGGCCAGCCCAACGGCATGCACACGGTCACCGGCCTCGCGCACGATCGTGCGAGCCATGTCGCGTACGACCCCGACATCAACGAACAGGGCTTGCGGGCACGCAGTCTCAAGCTCGCCGCCTTCGGCAAGACGTTGCAGGCGCCGCCCGTCTTCGGAGACCTGGAAGGTGACCTGCTGGTCATCGGCTGGGGCAGCACCAAGGGAACCATCGAGGAAGCGGTCGAGCGCATGCGCGCCGAAGGCGCGAAGGTCGGCTCGATGCATCTGCGCTTCCTGCAGCCGCTGCCACCGGGCATCAAGGAGGCGATGCAGCGCTTCCGCAAGGTCATCACGGTCGAAGGCAACTGGAGCGACCGGCCCGACGAGCCGATCATCGATGAGAACAACCGCCGCTATTCGGCGCTCGCGATGCTGCTGCGCTCGCGCTACCTGGTCGACGTCGATTGCTGGAGTCAGGTGCGCGGTCAACCGATCAACCCGTCGACGATCGTCGAAGTCATCCGCGCCAAGCTGGGACCTAAACCATGAGTCACGCTGCCACCGAGTGCATCATCCGTCTCTACGAAGAGCGTCACGAGCTCGAGGACTACCAGGGCGGCGTGCCGCGCTGGTGCAGCGGATGCGGCGACAACGCGATCCTCGCAGCGGTGCAGCGCCTGTGTCGCGACGAACAGTTGCGCCCGGAAAAAACGGTGTTCGTATCGGGCATCGGATGCAGCAGCCGCTTCCCGCACTATATGAAGACGTACGGCTTCCACGGCATCCACGGTCGCGCGCTGCCGGTCGCCGAAGGCGTGCGCCTTGCGCGCCCCGACCTCACGGTGTTCGTCAACACCGGCGACGGTGACTGCTGCAGCATCGGCGCTGCGCACTGGATCCACGCGATCCGGTACAACATGAACATCACGATGTTCCTGCACGACAACCAGATCTACGGCCTCACCAAGATGCAGGCCTCGCCGACCTCGCCGAAGGGCCTGAAGAGCAACACCACTCCGCGCGGCAGCTATCTGGAAGGTCTCAATCCGCTGACGGTGACGCTCGGGGTCCAGAACGTGTCGTTCGTCGCCCAGGCCGTGGACTGGATTCCGGAGCTGCTCTACGACATCGTCAGCGCGGCGTTTCACCACAAGGGCTTTTCGTTCGTGCGCATCATCCAGCGCTGCCCCGAGTGGCTGCCGAAGCTGCTCGAGCCGGTGTTGCACGATCCGCAGAAGGTCAAGCTGCTGCATCACGAGAAGGGCCTTGCCATCTCGCCGGGCCTCGCGAAGGTCTATCGCAACCAGGAGCACCACGATCCGTCGGATCTGGATCGCGCGCGCCAGGTCGCCGGCAGCATGGATCCGATCCCGGTCGGCATCCTCTATCGCAACGAGGAAGTCCCCTGCTACGAGGACCTGCGCGCAACGCGCGAAGATCGCGATGCCACGCTGATCCGCTCGGGGCTGGAAGCGGAATTCGACAAATTCACCGTCTGGCCGCAGGCGAGCGCCGCCTGATCGACCTCGCGCGAAAGCCATCTTCGATCATGGAAGCCGAACTTCAGACCCAAGTCGCGTTCTGCCTCACCGGCAGGAGCTCCGATCCGGCCCTGCGTGCCGTCGATGTCGCATCGCTGCGTCCGGCCTTGCTCGCGCCCTATCGCGATCTCACCTTGCTTCGCTACGATTATCCCGTCGTCCTCGTCGAACGCGGCGACCACGACGTCATGGCGCTGTCGGCGATCGTCGACGCAGCACTGACCGCTGCCGCGCCCGGCGAGGACAGCGAGCGTGTGACCCGACACGTCTTGCGCGTCGAGCGCGAGATCCGCGCGATGCTCGCCGAGGGCATGCGCGACAAGCTGAGCGTCCTGTGGGACGCGGCAGCGCAACGGCTCGGTGCGAGCGACGACGAGCTGCTGCGTGACAGCCTAGCCCGTGTGCGGCCGCCGATCGCGATCGATGGCATCGTCGCCGACTGCGACGTGGCCCTGGCATCGTCGCTGCTGACGCATCAGTGGACGCGTTGCGAGCAACGCAAGAGTGCGCGCGCTCTCGGGATCGTGACGCGCCTGGTGCAGAAGCTCGACAATATCCTGCGCGCCGATCATGCGCGCTCCAATGTCGCGCGCAGCGCCGAGAATCTGCGCTCATCGATAGGACCGCTGCACGGTGAGCTGTTCGATTTCGAGGCGATGTCGCGCGTGCTGACGCAGGGCGTTCCCGAATCCGGCCTGAGCACGGCGCGGCGCTCGCGCATCGAGGACCTCGTCAAGGTGCTCAAGGGGCAAAAGTTCTGGGCGAGCACGAATGCCGCAGCGGCGAGTGGTCAGGTGTGCGCCTTCGACAGCTGTACCGCAGCACTCGCCGCGTATCGCGAGCGACTGCCTGCCGCGGCGGCCGTCGCGCGTGCGATGGCGGTGGCCGAGCTCGAGCTGGCCGGAGAATTCCGCGACACGACGCGCCAGGCTTTGTTCGACACCTACGACGCGAACGACATCGACCCCTCGGAGCTCGCGTTGTTTCCCGATCTGCTGGTGCGCGTGAACCTGCGCGAGCTCGACGGTGAACAGACCGCGGCACTGCAGGAGATCATCGCCGAAGGCCTGCCGATGCGCATTCTCGTGCAGACCGACGACATCCTCGACGAAGGCCAGCATGCTTCGACGGCCCACCCCAGCGTACCGATGCGCACGCGTCAGCTCGCCAACAGCGCGATGGGCTTGAACAGCGTGTTCGTCCTGCAGTCGTCGAGCGCCAACCTCTACGCCTGTCGCGACGCCACCCGCAAGGGTCTCGTCTACGGTGGGCCCGCGCTGTTCATCGTGTATTCCGGCGCGGCGCCACGACACGAATCGATCGCGCCGTACCTGCGTGCTGCGGCGGCGATGGAGTCGCGACTGTTCCCCGCATTCGTCTACGATCCCTCCGCGGGCAGCGACTGGGCGTCGCGGTTCGGCATCGATGGCAATCCGGCGGTGTCGCTCGACTATCCGCTGCAACGCTTGAGCTACGAAGACGCCGAGCATCAGCGCATCACGCAGGAGCTGGCGTTCACGCCGCTCGATTTCTTCGCATGCGACTCGCGCTACGCCCACCATTTCGCGCAGGTGCCGCGCAGCGCGTGGGGCACTACCATGGTGCCCGCGGCGGAGCGTCTGCGCCCCGGCGTCCGCGAGTCGATCGACGAGGTCCCGTACATCCTGATGATCGACGCGGACGGCCTGCTGCATCGCGTGATCGTCGACGAGCGCCTGATGCGCGAGGCGCGTCGCTGCGGCGAAATGTGGCGCAGCCTGCAGGAGATGGGCGGGGTGCACAATTCGCACGCCGAGCGGCTGCTCGCGCAGGATCGCAAGGAACGCGCCGCCAGCGCAGCAGCGGCGACCGCAGCACCGGAATCCGTTGCGCCGCCAACCGCCGCCGTGGCTCCTGCCGCCAGCCCGCCGAGCGCCCCGGTCGCCGACGCAGCGCAACCGGACACCGATACGGCCTACATCGAGACGCCACGCTGCACGAGCTGCAACGAGTGCACGACGATCAACAACAAGATGTTCGCGTACAACGAGAACAAGCAGGCGTACATCAAGGACGTCTCCGCCGGCACCTACGCCCAGCTGGTCGAGGCAGCGGAAAGCTGTCAGGTGTCGATCATCCACCCGGGCAAGCCGAGCGACCCCGGCGAGCCGAACCTTGACGAACTGCTGCGACGAGCGGAGGCTTTCCGATGAACATCGCCCAAGACGTCGCGGCCGGGCTGCGACACCAATTCCTGACCGAGGTCGTCATGCAAGACACCCTGACCCTGTGGCACGCCGATCACGTCAACTTCGCGCGCCTTCTGAACCTGCTCGAGGACGAAGTGCAGCGCCTGCACGACGGCAGCTCGCCCGACTACGAGCTAATGCTCGACATCATGTACTACATGACCCATTACCCCGACATGCTCCACCATCGCAAGGAGGACATCGTGTTCGGGCGCGTCCGCGAACGCGACACCTCGGTTGCGTCGCTGATCGACCAGCTCATCTCGCAGCATGGCCACCTGCGCGAGATCGGCGCCGATATGGTTCGCGGACTCGACGACATCGTGAACGGCTCGATCACGCCGCGCGAGCGCATCGAGTCGATGGCGCGTTCCTACGTTTCCGGCTTCCGCAAGCACATGGAGGTCGAGGAGACCGACATCCTGCCCCTTGCGGCGCGGCTCCTGACCGACCGGGACTGGGCCGAGATCGACGCCGAGATCGAGAACTTCGAGGATCCGCTGTTCGGCTCGCAGGTGAAGGAGCGCTACGCCGGGCTGCGCGAGCAGATCGCGCGCGAAGTCCAGGCCGACCGCGAAATAGCGCGCTGACGACGCCGCACCGGTCGATGGGCGATGGGCGATGGGCGATGGGCGATGGGCGATGGTTGATGGTTGATGGTTGATGGTTGATGGTTGATGGTTGATGGTTGATGGTTGATGGTTGATGGTTGATGGGCGATGGTTGATGGTTGATGAGCGATGCGCGCTCACTCGCCCCTCGCCCCATAAGTAAGTCCCGCGATCAGGTGCCGCTGCATCAGGAAGAACAGCGTCACCGGCGGTATCGCGGCGAGGATCGATGCCGCGCAAACCAGGTTCCACGACGTTTGCCACATGCCCCGCAGCGATTGCAGCCCAGCGGTCAGCGGGCGGATCGCGTCGGACTGGGTGAGCACGAGCGACCAGAAATAGTCGTTCCACACGAAGGTGAAGATCAGCACTGCAACCGCTGCGAGCGCCGGTCGTACCAGCGGCAACACCACGCGCCAGTACACAGCGAGCTCGCCCGCGCCCTCCACGCGCGCGGCATCGAGCACCGCGTCGGGAAGATCGCGAATGAAGTTGCGCATGAACAGCGTGCAGAAGCCCGTCTGGAACGCCGTGTGGAACAGGATGAGCGCAAGCTGCGTGTCGTAGAGGTGCAATCCGAGCATCAGGTCGCGCACCGGGATCATCAGGGCCTGGAACGGCACGAGGTTGCCCGCCACGAACGCCGTCAGCAGCAATCGATGGCCGGGAAACGGGTGCTTTGCGAGCGCGAATCCGGCCATCGATGCGAGCAGCACGGTGCCGGCCACCGCGGGAAGCGTGATCAGGAAGCTGTTGGCCACGAAGCGCGCCATGTCGGAGTCGGCGATCACGGCGAGATAGTTCTCGATGTGCCACACCGCGGGCCAGGCCCAGACGTCGCCCCGGTTCAGGTCGTCGATCGAGCGCAGCGACGCCAACGCGACCGCGGCGAGCGGGAGCAGCCACGCGAGCAACGCGACGGCGACCACGACGCCGTAGACTGCGCGCGCGGTCGCCGGTCGCTGGGCGAGCGATGCGGGAAACACCTTCAGCTCCGTTCGCGGCGGAGCAGCCGCCAGAGCAACGCGACGATGATGCCGCTCATCAGCGCGAGCAGAACCGTGGCGATCGCGGCGCCGTAGCCATAACGCGACGCGACGAAGGTCTGCTCGTACATGTAGAAGGCGAGCACGGTCGAGCTGTCGAACGGCCCGCCGAGCGTCATGACCATGACGTAGTCGAAGCTGCGCAACGCGGCGACCGCGCACACCATCGCGACGATGAAGTTGACCCCGCGCAGTTGCGGCAGGACCACGCCGCGGAACAGCGCGAGGCCGCGAGCCCCATCGACACGCGCGGCATCCACCGTGTCGCCCCGCAGCGTCGCGAGCCCGGTGACGTACAGGATCATGCAATAAGCGGTCTGCGGCCACAGACCGGCGAGGATCATCGCGAACAAGGCCCATCGCTCGCTGTCGAGCAACGACACCGGCGGCAGGTCGAGCGCTCGCAAGAGTCCGTCGAACAGGCCGTACCGCGGGTGAAAGAACCAGCCGAACACCAGTCCCACCACCACCTGGCTCAGCACGAACGGCATGAAGAACAGACTGCGCGCGAGCCTCATGCCGGGAAGGTCCTGGCTCAGGAGCATCGCCAGACCGAGGCCGGCGAGCGGCGCAATCAGATAGCAGGCGAGCCAGCGGAGGTTGTTGCCGAGCGCGGTGGCGAAAACGTGATCGGAGAACAGCTCGCGATAGTTCGCGAGGCCGACGAACACGCGTTCGCCGACGCCGTTCCAGTCGTAGAACGAAAGCGCGACGTTCGCGACGATCGGATAGACGACGAACACGCCGAACAACAGGCACGCCGGCGCCAGCAACACGAACGTGGCGAAGCCCGCGCGGCGCATCCCTCTTCCGCCCACTCGCCGCGCTTCGCCCACTGCCGCTTGCGAGGTGTCAGCCGCGCGGCGCAGCGGGCAGGCTGCCGTGAATGCGCGCGCGCGCCCGTTCGATCCCGGCGAGCACCGCATCGCCGCGCTCGGGATGCAGCATGAACTCCTGGAAGCCCTTCATCGCCACGTTGGCGAGGTCCTCGTTCGCGTCGCGGTCGAAGTACTGCGCCAGGCCGTCGGCCGATGCAAGCAGCTCGCGCCCCTTCGCGAGGAACCGGTCGTCGGCGACCGCGGCGCGACTGTTCGCAGGCAGCTGCAGCATCGCGCGGTTGAGCGCTTCCTGGACATCGGCGCGCAGCACGAAGGCGAGGAAGCGGCGCGCATCGGCCTTGTTGCGCGCGCCCGAGGGAATGTGCAGCGTATTGAGCGGCGCCTCCTCGTAGCGTCCGAGGTCGCTGCGCAGCGTCGGGAAATCGACGAGCTCCATGCGCGGCCGCACATCGGGCGGGAAGTTGGGCACGATGAAGTTGCCGATCAGCATCATCGCAGCCTTGCCCTGGTAGAGCAGCGCCTGGCTTTCCTGCCACGTCGCCGCCGCGTGATGGTGACTGAAGCAACGCGCGTCGATGAGCTCGCGCCAGAGGTCGAAGACCTTGCGCACGCGTGCATCGGTGTAAGCGACGCGACCGCGCATGAGATCCATGTGGAAGGCGAGGCCGTTCTGTCGCAGGTCGATATAGTCGAACCATGCCGCTGCCGGCCACAGCTCGCGTGTTCCGATCGCGAACGGCTCGATGCCCGCCTTGCGCAACTTCGCGCACGCGTGCACGAGATCCGACCACGTTGCCGGCGGTTGCGCCACCCCCGCCGCGGCCAGGACATCACGCCTCACGTACAGCCCGACGTGGTAGAACGTGTACGGCACGCCGTAGCGTCGACCTTCCGCGCTCACCAGATCGAGCGCGGACTTATGGAATTGGTTGCTGACGCCGGGTGTGTAGAGGTCCGATACGTCGTCGAGCAGTCCAGGCGCAACGAATTGCCGCATGCGGTTGCCGGCGTACCAGAAGACGACATCGGGCGGCTCGCCGGTGAGCCAATTGCGGATGGCGCGCTTGTAGCTCTCGGCGTCGTAGACGTTGAGACGGACACTGACGTCGGTGTTCTCGCGCTCGAAGCGGGCAACCAGGTCCTGCCATGCGGCGCGCGGCGCCGGATCCACGCTGTTGGCGTTGATCACGAGCTCGGCAGCGGTGGCATCGCAACCGACGAGGAGCGCGACGACGTACAACAGCAACCTGGTGGCGGGCACTGCGCGTCTCCGGTAGGATCGGCCGATGGTATCCGAAACCGCCTTCCCGGGGCCCGTCAACGCTATGCCGTGCGGATGCGAACGAGCATCCCGGCACGCCGATGCAGGCGGCTGCCGCAGCGCAAGACCCGGCCGTCTGCACAAGGGGAGCAGGAACGAGGGGCGCCGCAGGATGAAGGTACCCCTCCGGTTGCGGCCGGGAACGCCAAAGCGCGGCCGTGGGGATTGCTGCAAAGCATCGCCGGGTCCCCGGCCCGGCTGCGTTTTGACGTGCGCCCGCGGCTGTCCCGGCTCGCAATGCATCTCCCAGACATAGCGTCGACAGGCTCAACGCAGCGATGACGGAACGGTCGCCGGCCCGCACGCCACCCGGCGATGCATCCCAGCCGCTGGCCCTCGCCTGGGATTCGTTCGACCACGATGCGTTGGCGCTCGCCGAGCAATCCGCCGGCGTGGGCGTCTGGAGCATCGATCTCACCACCGGCCTCGCGCGCGGCACCCCGCAGTTCTTCCGCATCCATGGCATCGAGCCGACCAGCGGCCCGGTGCCGATGGACAAGGTGCGCGCCTTGCGTCACCCGGAGGATCAGCAGCGCGTGCTCGCGGGCTTTCGCACCGCGCTCGAAAGCGGCACCGATGCGTACGAGATCGAGTACCGCATCATTCGCCCCGACGGGCAGGTGCGCTGGATCTTCGGTCGCGGTCGCGTCGTGCGCGACGAGCGCGGAAAGCCCGTGCGCTACAGCGGTGTGGACCTCGACATCACCGATCGCAAGGCGGCCGAAGCCGCGCTGGCGGCCGCGAAGGAAGCGCTGGAACGCATGAACCAGGCGCTCGAGCAGCGCGTGCGCGAACGCACCGCGCAGCTCGAGGTGGAAGCGGCGCGCCGCGCCGATGCCGAGAAGCGTCTCCATCAGGCGCAGAAGATGGAAGCGGTGGGGCAACTCACCGGCGGCATCGCACACGACTTCAACAATATCCTGCAGGTGATCACCGGCAACCTGGAGATCGCGAAGCTCGCACTCGAGCGCGAGTCGCTTCCCGGTGCGATTGGCGATCCGCGCAAAGTGGTGTCCGACGCGCTCGACACCGCGCAGCGCGCATCGCGCAGCGCGAAGCAGCTCGTGCAGCGACTGATGGCGTTCTCGCGGCTGCAGACACTCGAGCCGGAGGTGCTCGACGCGAACGCGCTGATCGAGGGCATGGAGGACATGGTCGCGCGCACGCTCGGCGAGACCATCGTGGTGAGGACCTCGCTCGCGCCGCGGCTTTGGCTCACGCTCGCCGACCGCAATCAACTCGAAGCGGCGCTGCTCAACCTGGTGGTCAACGCACGCGATGCGATGCCCGATGGCGGCCGACTGGTCATCGAGACTGCCAACACCGTCCTCGAGGAAGGGTGCCCCGAGGACATGGCACCCGGCGGCTACGTCACCATCAGCGTGAGCGATACCGGTTGCGGCATTGCGCCCGAGCATCTGCCCAAGGTGTTCGAGCCGTTCTTCACCACCAAGGACACGGGCAAGGGCTCGGGCCTGGGCCTGTCGATGGTGTACGGCTTCGTCAAGCAATCCGGCGGTCACGTGCGCATCTACAGCGAGGCTGGCTCGGGAACGACAGTGAAGATCCACCTGCCGAGAACCGACGCGATCGAGGCGTCGCCCTTGCGCAACGCGACCGAAACCACGACCGGCTCGTCATCGTTGCCGCGCGCGCTTCCCGGCGAGACCGTGCTGCTGGTGGAAGACAACGCGGAAGTTCGTCGCTTCGGTCTCGCCGCGCTGCACGCGCTGGGCTACCGCGTGCTCGAAGCCACCGATGCGCACAACGCGCTCGCGTTGTTCGCACACGATCCGCAGGTCTGCGTCGATCTCGTGTTCACCGACGTGGTACTGCCTGGCGGCATGAGCGGCCGCGACCTTGCCGAACGCTTGCGCACCCAAAGACCGCAGGTTCCGGTCCTGTTCACCAGCGGTTACACGCGCAACGCGATCGCGCATCAGCACAGCGAGGCGGCCGACGCGCGCGTGCTCAACAAGCCGTATTCGATCGAGACGCTTGCACGCAGCGTGCGCAATGCGATCGATCGGGAGGTGCATCGCTCCTGAAGCGCCACCCTCGCTTGCCGAGCGCTGACGTCGCTTGTGCGGGCGCGATTTGGTCGTCCCGTGTCCTCGTAGCTCGAATGGCGTTCACGCTCGCGCGACATCGGCGCAAGCAGTTCGCCAGCGGAGGCCGCCTGCGAACGGCATTCCCGTCGAATGGGAACGCGTTGGCGTGTTTGCTTGCCCAAGCGCGTTGCAGCTTGGCGCCGCTCCGGGTGGTCCAGCCGAGTAGTATCGAAGGTTGCCGGGGCGCGTCCGGAAGGGCGATGCGCTTCGCGAACGAAGGTCCGGACGCGCTCGTGCCACGCAGACGCTCCTCTTCCACCGCCGACAAGAATTGCCGATGAACGAGTGGCGCTACGCGCCTACGACCCGACACGACGTCGTCACGATCCCCGTCCTGTGGCTTGCGATCGTGCTGTCGCTGCTCGTGCATACGGGGGCGCTGCTGCTGTTGCTGGACCGCCTGGAGCTTCGCAATCTCACCAACGATATCGCCGACCTCACGCAGAAGAACACTTCGCTGGCCGTTCAACTGGAGCCGCCCGCCAAGGCGAGCAGCGAGCCTGCACCGCCGCCCTCGGCGGCGTCGGCGCCGACACCGCCAGTCGTTGCCAGCGTGGAACCTCCGCGCCGTCCGCCGCCGCCGCG
>DATKLH010000183.1:0-3564 GCA_035542515.1 Casimicrobiaceae bacterium | reverse complement strand
CCGCCGGGGTGAAGAATCCCGACCTGATCCGCGAAGCGGCTGCCCATTTCGGTGCGCAGTGCATCGTCTCCGCAATCGATGCGAAGCAATGCGCGGTGGACCAGTGGCAGGTGTATATCCATGGCGGCCGCACGCCCACCGGCATCGACGCGGTGGAATGGGCGAAGGAGGTCGCGTCCATCGGTGCCGGCGAGATCCTCCTCACCAGCATGGATCGCGATGGCGCGCGCACCGGCTTCGATCTCAAGCTGACGCGTGCGGTGAGTGAAGCGGTCGACGTGCCCGTGATCGCCTCGGGCGGCGTGGGCCAGCTGCGCGATCTGGTCGACGGCATCACGCAGGGCGGCGCCGACGCTGTGCTCGCTGCATCCATCTTCCACTATGGCGAGTTCACAGTGGGGCAAGCGAAGGCGATGATGCGTGCGGCGGGAATCGAAGTGCGGTAATGCCTGAAAGCGTAGTTGGTAGATAGTAGATGGTAGTTAGTGTGCCTGCGGTGTGCGCCGCGGCATGTGGACATCACGGCGCGAAAGTTGCCAAGGCCCGCGGTCCCGGCGGCGCGCTCCGCGCAGGTTTGGTCCTGGGCAGGCCGCGCTACCGCAATCAGGCACACTAACCACTATCTACTATCTACGAACCACGGGTTCATGTCCTTCGCCGACTCCGTCCGCTTCAACGAGCAGGGCCTCGTTCCCGCCATTGCGCAGGACGCTTCGACGCATCGCGTGCTGACGCTCGCGTGGATGAATCGTGAAGCGCTCGAGCGCACCGAGGCCACGCGGGAGGCGCACTACTGGTCGCGTTCGCGCAACAAGCTGTGGCGCAAGGGCGAGGAGTCCGGGCACGTGCAGCGCGTGCGCGAGCTGCGGCTGGATTGCGACAACGATGCCGTGCTGCTCATCGTCGAGCAGGTGGGCGGCATCGCCTGTCACACCGGTCGCGAACGCTGCTTCTTCCAGCGGCTGGAACACGAGCAGTGGCGCACGGTCGAACCGGTTTTGAAGGATCCGGCCGCGATCTATGGATCGCAGGAATCCGAGGCCGGCCATCAGGAAACGGGCAATCCCGCGCTCCCCGCATCGCTCGCGGCTAACCGACGAGCGGTAGCTGAAGACGTGCTCGGCCGACTGGCGGCGACCATCGAGGCGCGCAAGGTCGCCGATCCGAAGTCGTCGTATGTCGCGTCCCTGTTCGCCAAGGGCGACGACGCGATGCTCAAGAAGATCGGCGAGGAAGCCACCGAGGCGGTCATGGCCGCGAAGGACGGTGATAAACTGCGGTTGCGCGCCGAGATCGCCGACCTTTGGTTCCACAGTCTCGTCGTGCTCGCGCGGTACGGCCTGACGCCGGCCGACGTGCTGGAAGAGTTGCAGCGTCGCGAGGGCGTTTCGGGGCACGCGGAGAAGGCGGCGCGCCGCCAGCCCACATGATGCCCGCCGGCCATGCCGGCGCGGCAGACAACGAGGACGACGCGTGAGCGACCCCAACTGCGTGTTCTGCAAGATCGTGCGCGGTGAGATTCCGAGCCGCAAGGTGTACGAGGACGCCGACGTGCTCGCGTTCCACGACATCCGGCCGCTCGCACCGGTGCACTTCATGCTGATCCCGAAGAAGCACGTCGCTTCGCTCTACGATGTAACGCCGGACGACGCCCCGGTGCTCGGACGCATCATGGCGCTCACCGGGCGCCTGGCGCGAGAGCAGGGCGCGACCGACGGGTTCCGCACGCTGGTCAACACGGGGCGCGTGGCGAACCAGGAAGTGGACCATCTGCACGTGCATGTCATCGGCGGCCCGCACTCGCTCGGCCCGATGATCGCGCGCAAGGTTTGAGGAGAGTCTCATGGGTGGTTTGAGCATCTGGCATTGGCTGATCGTGCTGCTGGTCATCGTGCTGATCTTCGGCACCAGCAAGCTGCGCAACATCGGCAAGGACCTTGGCGGCGCGGTCAAGGGCTTCAAGGAAGGAATGCGCGAAGGCACCGAAGAGGGCAGCACCGCGCCGCCGCCCAACGTTCCGCCGCCGCAGGTGGGTACCACGATCGAAGGCGAAGTGCGCAAGGAGCCGCAGAGTCGCACCTAGGCTCCGCGGGCCGACCGCGTCGCAGCCGATTGCAATCCGCGCGGCAGCGCAATCGCGGCATGCCGCGTGATCATTCTCCATGTTCGATGTAGGTTTTTCCGAGATCGTCGTCATCGCCGTCGTGGCGCTGATCGTCATTGGTCCCGAGCGCCTTCCCAAGACCGCGCGCACCATCGGGCACCTGATGGGGCGCCTGCAGCGCTACGTGAGCGACGTCAAGGCCGATATCAGCCGAGAGATGGAGCTCGACGAGCTGCGCAAGCTGCAGCAACAAGTGCAGACCGCGGCGCAGGACCTGCAGCAGTCCGTGACGCAAGCGACCAGCGAGCTGGAATCCGGATTGAAGAACGTCGAGCAGCAGTTGAACGCAGGTGCGAACCCCGCCGCTGCAGCATCAGTCGAGCCGACGGCCGCGACGACCCCGCTGAACGCTCCGTCCACGCCGGAGACGCATCCACCCGAGCGCCAGGCAACGCTGCCCGGCTTCGACAAGATTTGAGCGCCCCGCGCCACCGCAACACCGTGGCACCGCGAACCCCGACGCACGCACCTCCCGGATCCACATGAGCGACCCCGAGGGCCCGCAGGAGACGTTTCTATCGCACCTGATCGAGCTGCGCACGCGACTGATGCGCTCGATCATCGCGGTGATCGTCGTGTTGCTGTGCCTGTTCCCGTTCGCGAAGGACATCTATGCGGCGCTCGCGCAGCCGCTGTTGCGCGTGCTTCCGAAGGGGTCTTCGATGATCGCGACCGATGTGACCGGCACCTTCCTGGTGCCGCTCAAGGTCACCTTGATGGCGGCTTTTCTCATCGCACTCCCGTTCGTGCTGTGGCAGGCCTGGGCGTTCGTGGCGCCGGGCCTGTATCAGCACGAGAAGCGCCTGGTGCTGCCGGTAATGGTTTCGAGCGTGCTGTTCTTCGTGCTCGGGATGTCGTTCGCGTACTTCTTCGTATTCCCGGTGGCGTTCGGCTTTTTCGCGGGCTACACGCCGGCCGGCGTGCAGATGATGACCGACATCGACAAGTACCTGTCGTTCGTGCTCACCATGTTCATCGCCTTCGGCATCACGTTCGAAACCCCGGTGGTGGTCGTCGTGCTCGTGCGCATGGGCGTGGTGTCGCTCGCCAAGCTGAAGAGCGTGCGTCCGTACGTGATCGTCGGCGCCTTCGTCGTCGGTGCGGTCTTCACGCCTCCGGACGTGATCTCGCAATGCATGCTCGCGGTCCCGCTGTGGTTGCTGTTCGAGCTCGGCCTGTTGCTCGCGCGGTTCGTGAGCGCGCCGACGCGGCAGACGACGGGCGAGGCGGAGGCGGCGTCGAAGGGCTGAAAGCGCAGTTACTGAGACTCGTATAAGTACATGACTGCTTTAGAACGCCAATCCCGTTTGCTGCCAGAACGCGGTAATCAGTTTCGGCCGCCGCTGCATCAAACGCAGCCGACGCCGCGCGTAATGGCCCACTTCCTGAATGGTGCTCAC
>DATKLH010000182.1:0-6487 GCA_035542515.1 Casimicrobiaceae bacterium | reverse complement strand
TGAAGATCGCTGCGAGCGCGATGCGCCCGACGAGATCGGCGACGTCACTCGAGCGATCTGCGATCGATCGGTCGACTGCGGTGTAAGCGGCTGCGGATTCCATCGTCTTCTCCTGTCGTAAGTAGGTGATCCGTGGCGGTCGACTGGGTGACCCCTGTCGAATCGTAACCGTTCCAAGCTGATTCGCAGCCTATTGGTCCGCCCCGCGCAACAGAAGCCGCCGAAATGCAAAACTCCGTTCCGTCGATGGCACAATGCCGCTACGATTTGCGCGTGAACGATCCGGATGCCAACGATTTGATGCTCTTCGCCAGAGTCGCCGAGGCAGGCAGTTTTAGCCGCGCGGCGGAGCGAATGCGGCTGCCGAAGTCGACCGTCTCGCGGCGCATCGCGGCGCTCGAGAAGCGCTTCGGCGAGCGCCTGCTTCTCCGCAGTACCCGCAAGCTCTCGATCACGGATTTCGGCCTCAGCGTGCTCGACCACGCGCGCGCGTTGGCCGCCGAGGTGGATGGCGCCGCGGCGCTCGCGCAACATCGCCAAGCAAAACCGAGCGGCCGGCTGCGCGTATCGTTGCCTGCGGACCTCGCCAGCAGCGCCCTACCAAAAATGTTGGCGAAGTTCGTCGCGGAGTATCCCGCGGTGACATTGGAGATCGATGCGTCGCCGCGGCGCGTCGATCTGATCGGCGAGAACTTCGACCTCGCCGTTCGCATCGGTGAGCTCGGCGAGGACAGTCAACTCGTCGCGCGCAAAATCGCCGAGTTGGCAATCGGCCTGTATGCCGCACCCGCCTATCTGCAGGACGTCGGAGAGCCTACGGAGCCTGACGATCTACTCAGGCTCCATGGATTGATGCTGCTCGCGCGGCCCGGCGAGGCGCGACCGTGGACGCTCGTTGGGCAAAGCAGAGACGGCTCGCATGCCCAATGGCGCGGTATTCCGCATCGGCATACCGGCGCCAATTCACCCACCGTCTTGATGAGGATGGCGGAGGCAGGCTACGGGGTGGTCAGCTTTCCGGGACTCTATGCACGTGACTCCGTGCAGCGGGGCACCCTCAAACGCGTTCTACCGGAGTGGAGCGTGCAGGTGAATTTCTGGGCTTTGCTTCCCGGCAGGCGGCTCATGCCGACACGCACCCGCGTGTTCCTCGACGCGCTGATCGCGACAATGGGGGTCGCCGATTGAAGGCCATCGGTGATTTCCGCGTGCGAGACCGCGACGGCAACACCTTCGAATTCGATACACCGAATTCGATACACCTCGAGGTGCTTTCGGCCCAAACGAGGTTTCCTTCTTTGCGTCCGTTCCGCCGTGGCCATTGCCGCAGCACTTCGATACGCGGCTGCGACGCAATCCGGGCGGCGAGCGCACGGACTCAGCCGCGTCCGGGGAGTCCGGAGTGCCATGCCTCGCCACTGCGGCCGAGGCGGAACCCGTACTCGAACAGCGCCTTCATGTAGGCGGTATCGAACTCGCGCGGATGCGGCACCTGGAAATCGCCGCCGATATACGCCAGCCGCAAGTCCAGGCCATCTTCCTTGACCAGCTCGGCGATCTGACGCAGGTCGTTGATGCCCTGGGTCTGCACCATCGCTTGGATCGCGCGGCGTCCGATGTCCAGCGTGCTGCGCTTCGTGCTGGTCCACTCCGGCGTCAGCCGACCGTTACGGATCACCCAGCCGCGCATCGGTCGGGGTGCGCGGTCGCCGAGGCGCTGCCGCAGCGCCGATCCGACGAAACGCGGATACAGGAACACCTGGGTGATGACACCGCCGTCGACGTGCATCTCCTGATACGGCACGCCGTCCACGTCGACGTCGATCATCACAGGAGACACCACGCCGGGGATGCTCGTTGAGGCGACCATGATCTTGCAGAACAGTTCGAGCGCGTTCGGCGCCGCGCTTGCCGCGACCGCGCCCATGTCCCAGGTCACGCTCGTTCCGGCGTCCAGGTCGGTCGTGCCGATGTGGAGGACCCGACCCTTGCGGTACTCGTCCGCGATCGCGCGCAGGATTTCCGGCGTCACATAGCGCTCGACGAGGTATGCCAGCGGCTTGCTCGTCGCCATGCCGTCGCTCAGCAGCCCACCCACCGTGGTGCGTTCGCGCAGGAGGTCTTGCGGACCCGACTCTGTGGCGACGCGGCGGATCACGTCGTCGTGCGCAGGGCCCAGAAATGCGAACGGCGCGATCAGCGCTCCAACGCTGATGCCCGTGACCACGTTGAACTGTGGGCGGTCGCCGCGCGCGGTCCAGCCGCATATCACGCCTGCGGCGAAGGCGCCCGCGTCGCCGCCGCCCGAGATCGCCAATAGGTCGATGGGCGGCAGCCGCTCAACGGACACGCGGGGCTTTCCGTACGCAGCGCTTTCGCGCTCGACCTTTTTCAACGCCATGCGCACATAGGCGTCCGGCTGGAGATCCGGCCAGAGCCGTGCGTCGGCTATTCCGGGAATGGTCGCGCGCGTCGTCGAGCCCGGAGGGACGGCTGCGCGTCGCGGGAGCGAGATCATGTCCCCTCGCCGTTTTTTCCCAACGACCTGATCGTAGCAAGCTCCGTCCGGGGTCTGGGATAAGCCGCGTCGTCCGGACGACACGTTCTCCACCAGCGATTTCAGATGGGACGCACAAGCCCACGCAACCGAACGCGGCGGCGCAACCAAGTCAGGTCGTTCATCAACCCATCGGCGTGCGCGTCAATGCGCGACGCCGCCCTCCGCGGGGGCGACCCCTTTGACCGGCTTCGCGAGCCAGATCAGCGTGATCATTGCGACGAACAGCAGCGCCGAACCCAGGAATACGTCGTCGGCGGCTCGCGTGAACGCTTGCGCGTCGACGGTCTGGTTGATCACCGCCGCGATCTGTTCCGCAGACAGCCCGCCCGCGGACAAGCTCGACCACGTCTGCGCGAGCGGACCGGTGTCGGTATTCGCACCGAGCTGCTCGACGAGGTGCGCGTGGTGCAGCGTCGCGCGCTGATCCCAGACGGTCGTTGCGATAGACGTTCCGAAGGCACCGGCGGAGATCCGCGCGAAGTTCGACAGGCCCGACGCAGCGGCGACGCGGCTCGGTTCGATGCCGGAGAGCGTCAGACTCATCAACGGCGTCATGAAGAACGCGAGCCCGCCCCCCTGAATAATCGTTGGCATCATCACCGTCCAGAGGTCGTCCTGCGGGGTCGCATGCGCTCTTACAGCGAACACGAGCGCAAAGACTACGAACGACACGGTTGCCAATAGTCGCGGGTCAAACCGCGCGATGTTGCGCCCGACCAGGGGCGACAGCACGATCGCGAGCACGCCCACGGGGGCGAGCGCCACGCCGGCGGTCGTTGCCGTGTAGCCGAGGTGCTCCTGGAGCCACAACGGCAGCAAGACGATGTTGCCGAAGTACAGTAAGAAACCCACCGACAGCGCCGCCGTGCCGATCGCGAAGTTGCGGCGGCCAAAGAGCCTGACGTCGACGATCGGCTGCGCATCCGTGAGTTCCCACGCGAGGAAGAACAGAAACGCTACGAGCGCCACGACGGCGAGCAACACGACCGTATCGGAGTTGAACCAGTCGAGTTCGTTGCCTTTGTCGAGCAAGATCTGCAGCGCCCCTACCCACACTACGAGTAATGCGAGACCGACGCCGTCGATACGCAGCCTTCGCGTCGGCGTTTCCCTGCCGCGGTAGATCGGCCAGACGACGGCTGCAGCCGCGAGACCCACCGGCACGTTGATGTAGAAGATCCACGGCCACGCCATGTTCTCCGTGATCCAGCCGCCGAGGAGCGGTCCCGCGACCGGCGCGACGAGCGCGGTCATCGCCCAGATTGCGAGCCCCGTATCGGCTTTCGCGCGCGGAAAGCTCGACATCAACAGGGTCTGCGATAACGGGATCATCGGTCCGGCGACGAGGCCTTGCAGCACTCGAAACGCGATCAGCGCAGGAAGCGTTGGCGCGAGGCCACATAGCCATGACGTCAGTACGAACGACAGGACGCTCGCAATGAACAACCGCACCGAGCCGAATCGCAACGTCAACCATCCGGTCAGCGGCATCGAGATCGCGTTCGCGACGCCGAAGCTCGTGATCACCCACGTGCCTTGATTCACGCTTGCGCCGAGATCGCCGGCAATCGTCGGCAACGATACGTTGGCGACGGACGTGTCGAGGACGTTCATGAATGTCGCGAGCGCCACGCCAATCGCGCCCAGGGCCAACGTGGCGCCGACGAGCGGCACGTGCGCCGGCGCCGTATCGGCCGGCGCGGGTGCGGTGGCAGTGGTTGCCGACATGGCTCACTTCGCTCCCGCAACGTCCAGCGCGGCGCCCGAGTGCAGGTCCGGCGTACGATCCGCGTTCATCGCCACGATGCGGCGGACCACGTCCTCGGCCTCGCGGTTGCGCGGATCGAACGCTTCGGTTTTGGCAACCGCTCCGGACCGCGGCGCATCGGCGAGCACTTTGCCGTTCGTATCGTGGACGTCGACGTCGACCGCCATCGACAGACCGATCCGCAGGGGATGGGCCGCGACTTCTTGCGCGTTCAGCTCTATCCGCACGGGTACGCGCTGCACGATCTTGATCCAGTTGCCGCTCGCGTTCTGGGCCGGCAACAACGCGAACGCGGACCCGGTGCCAGCACCCAGTCCGGCGACCGTGCCATGGTATTCCGCTCGGTTGCCGTACACGTCCGCAATCAGCGTTGCAGGTTGGCCGATACGCAGATTGCGCAACTGATTCTCCTTGAAGTTCGCATCGACCCACACCTGATCGAGCTCCGCGACCGTCATCAGAGATTGTCCCGGCTGCACCCGCTGTCCGACTTGCACGGTGCGCTTCGCGAGATACCCACTGACCGGTGCGGGCACGTCGACGCGACCCAGGGCCAGAAACGCTTCGCGCACCCGTGCAGCCGCGCGCAGCACATTCGGATGTGACTCGATCGTCGTGTTGCTCGTCAGCGCTTGGTTCGCGGCGAGTTGATCTTTCGCCGCCGCAACGGCCGATTGCGCCGACGCCAGCGCACTCTTGGCGGCGACCACCTGTGCATCCGCGTGGTCGTACTCTTCGCGACCGACCGCGCCGGTCGCGAGCAGCGGCACGCGTCGCGTCAAGTCGTCCTGCGCCTTTGCGAGGTCGGCTCGCGCGCGCGACATATCCGCTTCGTGCAGCGCGACCTGTGCCCTCAGCGCTTCGTCGTTGGCGAACAGCGTCCGCACTTCGCGCACCGCTTGCGCAAGTTCGGACTCGGCCGAATCGAGCGCCACTTGCGCATCTGCTGGATCCAGCCGCACCAGCGTCTGCCCCGCGGTCACGTAGTCAGTCTCGTCAGCACCGATAGCGATCACGGTGCCCGCAACCTGCGGCGTGATTTGTACGACATTGCCTTGAACGTAAGCGTTATCGGTGCTCTCGAACTTGCTGAGCACGAGCAACCAATAAGCGAAGTAGCCCGCACCGCCGAGCAATACCGCGGTCGTCAGCGCGAGTAGCGCGGTCTTGCGCCTCGGATGGGCCGGAGCATCGTTGGGAATCGGCGTCTGTTCAGTGTCCATACGAAGTCCTTCAAGCATTCGCATCGGTCAAGGATTCGTCGCGAGGGCCGGCGGCGCGACATACCCGCCCCCCAGCGCGCGCATCAGCGCAACCTCTGCTACGAGCTCCCGCGCGATCAGGTCTGCGCCGGCGCGGCGCTGCGCGAGCACGTTCGATTCAACGCTGAGAACGGTGAGGTAACTGCCGAGACCCGCGCTGTAGCGTTGCAGCGCGAGATCGAAGGCGCGCTCCGCTGCTTCCTGCGCTGCAGACTGTTCGCGCTGCTGCCGGTCTATCGAACTCAGCGTGCTGATCTCGTCAGCCACCTCGCGCACGGCTTCGAGCACCGCACCGTTGTAAGCACCGACTGCAGCATCGACGTCCGCCGAGTGGTGCGCATAGTTCGAACGAAGCCTGCCCGCATCGAGGATCGGCAGGTGGATCGCGGGTCCAATACCGAACTGGCGGTTGTCAGGGTCGAGCAGATCGTTGAGCCCCACTGCGCTCAAGCCCGCGAACGCCGCGAGGTTTACGCTCGGATAGAACTGCGTGTGTGCGACCGCGAGATCCGCGAGTGCTGCGTCGGCCCGCTCACGCGCAGCTTCGATGTCGGCGCGACGAGCCAACAGGTCGGCCGGCACGAAGGCCGGTAGCGGCACCGCGCGAACGCTGCGCAGCTCGGGTATCAGGTCGTCGAGCGCGTTCGGCGCTTGCGTCGTCAGAGCCGCGAGCGCATGGCGGGCCCGCGCGATCAGTTCGTCCAGCGCCTCGATTTGCTCGCGTGCCTCCGGCACCGATCCTTCGCCTTGGCGCAATTCGACGTGGGTATCGAGCCCTGCGCGAACGCGCTGTTGAATCAGCTCGAGGATCTGTTCGCGCTGCGCCAGCGTGCGCTCAGCTATCGCGCGCTGGGCATGCAGCCGGGCGAGCTCGAAGTAGCCACTCGCGACATTGCT
>DATKLH010000181.1:0-2620 GCA_035542515.1 Casimicrobiaceae bacterium | reverse complement strand
AGCGTGAGCTGATTGTGTTCGACGGCACGGCGCAGCTCGCTCATCAGCGACAACCGCTCGCGGCCGTGCTCGTCGTCCTGCGGATCGTAGACCGAGATGCCGATCTGATTGCGCTTCGCCGTGTACATCGCCACGTCGGCGTGGCGCAACAACGCAGCCGTAGTGTCGCCGTGCTCGGGATAGCTCGCGATGCCGATGCTGACGCGACAGTCCACCACGTGTCCGTCCAGCGACATCGGCGCCTCCAGCGCAGTGAGCACCTGGCGTGCAACCGTGCGCGCACCTTCGATGGCAACACCGGGGAGCAGCACGACGAACTCGTCGCCACCGAGCCGCGCCACGGTGTCGGTTTCGCGCCGCGCGACGCCGAGCAGGCGCTGCGCCATCTCCCGCAGCAGCATGTCGCCGATCGGATGACCCAGCGTGTCGTTCACGTACTTGAAGTGATCGACGTCCATCAACAACACGCCCATCGGGGCGCCGGCGCGTGCCGCCGCGGCAAGCGCCTGTTGCAAACGGTCGGCGAACAACGCTCGATTGGGCAAGCCGGTCAGGGTATCGCGATAGGCGAGCTCGAGAATCCGCGACTCCCGTGCTGCGAGGCCTTCCTGCATGGTACGGAACGCGTTGCCGAGGTCGCGGATCTCGTCGGCGCCGTGCGCCGGAGGTGTGACCGAGTAATCGCCCGCCGCAATGCGTCGCGCAACGTTCGCCAGATGACGCACAGGACGCGCGATGCCGCCGGCGATGAACACGCTCGCCGCCGCGCAGAGCAGAACGCTCACGATCGAAACCAGGGTGAGCTGGCGCTGCAGGCGACGAAACGGCGCAAGCGCCGCCTCCAGCGGCTCCTGCAGCGCGGCGACCACTTCGTCGGCGTCGGTTGCAGGCATGTCGACCAGGCGCGTGAGGTACTGCTCGCCGGCAAGGTCGACTTCCGCAAGATCGCGTCGCAACGCGCCGGTCTCCACGAGGCGCGCGAAGGGCATTCGCACGCCGGTGGACAGCGTACTCGCCTGCAACGACCATGCGCCATTCCTGCCTGCGGCACCGAAGGAAACCTGCAGGCCCGTGAGATGCGACAGGTCGCCGGCGAACGAATCGTTGACGGCGAATCCCATCGCTAGCCACGCGATCGGCAACGGCGCGAGCACGGGAACCAGGACGACCTGGTAGAGGCCGTCGTCGAGCATCAGCATCGCGGCGACCTGTCCGTCGCGCACCGCGCTCGCGAGCAGGCGTGGATGCGCGAACGCCTTGCCGACGCCGCCCTCGTGCGTATCGGCGACGATGCGCCCGTCGAGGCCGAGCACCATCATGAACGCCGCGCCGATGCGATCGCCGTGGTTGTGCAGCACCGATTCGACGGTTTCGCGATCGTTGCTCGCGATCGCTTCGCGAAAAGCGAAGTCCGCGGACACGATGCGCGCCGACTGCGTGAGCTGCACGGTGCGCTGCTCTATCAGGCGATGGAAGACGCGCTCGCCGGTGTCGAGCTCGTCGCCGATCGTCTTGCGAGCGGCACTGACGCCCGCGGTGCTCAACAGCAGCACGCCCCCGCCTTGCGCGAGCAGCATCAGCGCGACGAACAGCGCGATGATCCGGCTCTGCAGCCCGAAGGCGCGATGAAGCTTGGCCATGGTCTCGACAAGTTGCGGACAGACGGCGCGTCCCGGGCCGCCACAGAGCGGCGCGCAGCGTCGCAAAACGCCGCGCTGCGCTCGGCCGGTCCCGGCCGGTTTGGCAGCCGCGCGACAGTTTGGTCGTGCGTCGACCGTTGCTGTAGACGACGACGCGACCCCCGGCGCAGGCACCCCGCGCCGGTTCGCGGGTTACGCAAGAAGCCTGCCGTCCCGCTCGGCAGGTGACGAGCGCACGCCGAACGGTGGCATGGGGCGTGCAAGTGAAGTGTTCCCTGTGTGTACTTCAGACTTGCACTCCCCATGCGCACGCTTGCGTGCCTTCTAGCGTTGGCCTGCTGTCCAACCGCTTCGGTCGTCGCGAGTCCCGTGGAGTGGGACGCCGACGCCGCGCTGGGACTGGGCTACGACAGCAACCTGGGGCGCGCTGCGTCCGAGGAGGATCGGCGCGGCGATGCCGCGGTGCTCGCCAGCGGATCGCTGGGGGCATCGACGCAGATCAGCGATGACGATCGGCTGCGCGCATGGTTGGGCGCGGAGGGCGAGGCGCGCTTCCGCTACACCGGACTGAGTGAGGTCGCGATCTCGGTAAACAGCCAGTGGCGTCACAAGTTCGGCCTCGGCCTCGGTGCGCCGTCGGCGACGGTCGTGGGGACCGCGCAATACATCGACTCGCACGATCCGTTGCGCGACGGCTGGCGCTTTGTCGTCGAAGCATCGCTCGCGCGACGCTTCTCCGAACAGGTGGAGCTCATCGGGGGCGCATCGTACGAGCGCAGACTCGCGGGCGACTTCCCGCTGGTCCCTGGCATCTCGGGCGCCGCGTTCGACCTGGTGGGTTTCAACGCGTTCGTGCAGGGCAGCTACGCGCTCGACGAAGCGTGGCTGCTTGGCGCGCAATACAACGTGCGGCGCGGAGACGTCGTATCGGTCTCGCAACGCGGCCCGGCCATCTTCTTCGCCTCGAGCGCCATCGCCGA
>DATKLH010000180.1:0-4219 GCA_035542515.1 Casimicrobiaceae bacterium | reverse complement strand
CTTGCGGATGACGGTCTTGCCGTCCTCCCAGGCGATATCGAGCTCACCCGCCGTCAACGTTCCGCCGAAGACCACGCATTTCGCGTTCTGGCTGATGTTGATGAAGCCGCCCACGCCGATGATGCGATCGCCGAAGCGGCTGACGTTCACGTTGCCCTGCGCATCGACTTCCGCGAACGACAGGAACGCGAGGTCCAGGCCGCCGCCATCGTAGAAGTCGAACTGCGCGGGCTGCTCGATCATCGCGGCGAAGTTCTGCCCGCCGCCCGAATCGCGCCCGGTGATGGGCGCTCCGCCGATGATGCCCTGTTCGTTGGTGAGATGAACCGCGTCGAGCAGATCCTCTTCCGCAGCGATGGTCGACAATCCTGTCGATATGCCCGCGCCGAGATTGCAGATGGCGCCGGGGAACAATTCCATCGCAGCGCGCCGCACGATCACCTTGCGCGGGCCGAACGGCAGCGGCTCGATGTGCTCCACCGGAATGCGCAACTCGCCGGAGTAGCTTGGGTCGTAGTGGGTCGCGTAGGTCTGGCGCTGCTCGGGATCTACGACGATGAAGTCGACCAGGATGCCGGGGATCTTCACCTGCTTGGCCGGCAGGGTGTTGCGACGAGCCATGCGCTTGACCTGCACGACCACGATGCCTCCGGCGCGCCGCGTCGCCTGCGCCATCGCGAGCATCTCGCCCAGCACCGCCTCTTCTTCCATCGTGACGTTGCCATCCTCGTCGGCGGTGGTGCCACGCAGGAAGGCGACGCTGACCGGCACCGGCTTGAAGAGCAACCACTCCTCGCCGGCGAGCTCGACGACTTCCACGAAGCTCAAAGGTGTACGCGGACTTTGGCGCGCGCCTTGTTGGCGTGGATCGACGAAGGTGTGCAAGCCGGTCCTCGTCAGCAGACCGGGCCGCCCCGCCGCCATGTCGCGCATGAGTTGCGACAGCACGCCCTGGGGTAGCGTGTAGGCCTCGATCTTGTTCTCGGCCGCGAGGCGCACGAGTCCCGGCGAATCGACCAGTGCGCTGGTGATCGCGCGTCGCAGCAAGCCTTCGTGCGCAAGATGCGTCGCACCGAGCGCGGCACGATCGCCGACGCCGACGACGCTCACCGAAGTAAGACCGAGCGGCTTCCCCTCGGCGAGAAAGCGTCGCTCCACTGCGGCGAGCAGCGATTCGGGCACCGCATGTCCGCCGCCCGAACCGCTGATGAGGATCGCATCGCCATCCTGCACCAGTCGTGCGGCTTCGTCTGCGCTGATCTTTTCCATGTGGAGTCGGGCTCGGGGGTATCGTTTCACCGGGGCCTGGTTGGCATGCGCGCGCTGTTCACCGGCCCTCGAAGCGAGGCGGACGCTTGGCGAAGAACGCCGCGACGCCCTCGTGCAGGTCGCTGCTGTCGAAGATTTCCTGCTGCGCACGGGTCGACATCGAAAGGGCCGCATCGAGCGCGACGTCGTGCGCGGCATCGACCAGCTGCTTGGCGAGCCGGTTCGACAGCGGGCCGCGCGCGGCGATGGTTTTCGCCACCTCGCGTGCGCCATCGAGTGCGGTGCCATCGCGCACCACGCGATTGATCAGTCCCCACGCCAATGCCTGGTCGGCGTCGACGGTGTCCCCGGTGTAAAGCAGCTCCTTGGCGCGCGCCGGTCCGATCAGCCGCGTCAGGCGAATCGATCCGCTGCCGGCGAGGCCCCCCAGGCGCGACTCGGTGAGTCCGAGCGCGACATCCTTGCGGCATACGCGAAGATCGCAGGCCAGCGCGAGCTCGAGCCCGCCTCCGAGCGCCGGGCCATCGATCGCAGCGATGCTCGGCATCGACATGCGCGCAAGTCGGCGAAGCACCATGTCCTCGAACAGGATCTTGCGCTCGCTGGCGTGCTGCCTCAGGTCCCCAAACTCGTTGATGTCGCTTCCCGCGCAGAACGCGCGCGCGTGACCGCCATGCAGGATCAGGCAACGCACATCCGACGCTCGGGCGATCTCGTTCAGCGCGTCGTTCAGGCTGCGGAGCAGATCGTTGTTGACCAGGTTGAGCGGTCCGCCGTCGAGCCCGACCTCGGCGATCGAAGCATCGAAGCGCAGCGACACGCGTGAGGCGCGGTGGAATTCGTTCGATGTCATGCTGTGGTTGGCATTGAAGGCGCTCGAAGCTAGTGCGATGGCTCTCGCGCGTCGACACCGTGCAGCACGCCCAGCCGCTCGAAATGGCGATGGATGCGATCGACGTAGGCCGAGAACTCCGGCACATCGCCCAGCACGATCGGCCGCGGTCGCGGCAGGTCCACGACGATCTCCTCGATCACCTCGCCGGGACTCGGGCTCATCACCAGGATGCGATCGGACAGCCCGACCGCCTCCTCGACGCTGTGCGTGATGAACAGCACGGTGGGCCGGCGGCGCAGCCACAGCGCTTCGAGATCGGTACGCACCTGCAATCGCGTCAGCGCATCGAGCGCACCGAACGGCTCGTCCATGAGCAGCAGCGACGGATCGTGAACCAGCGTGCGGATGAGCGAGACGCGCTGGCGCATTCCGCCGGACAGTTGTCGTGGATATTTGTCCATGGCCTGGCTCAGGCGCAGCTGCGCGAACAGGTCCTTCGCGCGTGCCTCGATCTTCTTCTTCGGCAGCTTGCGGATATCGGCATGCAGCGTGACGTTGGCAAGTGCAGTACGGAAATCGAGCAGGAGGTGATCCTGGAATGCGATCCCGACGTCGGTGATCGGCCGGGTGACCGACTGCCCTGCGATCGCGATCTCGCCGCGACTGCGTTCGAGCAATCCCGCGACCATGAGCATCAGCGTGCTCTTGCCGCAGCCCGATGGACCAACCACCGATACGAACTCGCCCGCGCTGACATCCACGCTCACTTCCTTGAGCGCACGAAACGGATGGTCGGTGTCCTCGCCGAAGATCTTGACGACCCGGTTGATCCGGATCGGGACACCGCATTTGGCCTCTGCCTGGGCTTCCATCGTTCGATTCTGCTTGGCTCGCGCTCGCTACGGGGACGGCGCCTTCGAGGCTTGCACAGCCGTCAACGGGACCTTCGAGACGAGCAATGCCTTGCGTCCGCGCTGCACCACTGCGCCGTCCTGGTTGACGACCTCGACGTCGAAGGTCGCGATCGCCTGCGTCGGCTTCGATCGACTGTCGC
Source organism: Casimicrobiaceae bacterium (assembly GCA_035542515.1). GTDB lineage: Bacteria > Pseudomonadota > Gammaproteobacteria > Burkholderiales > Casimicrobiaceae > VBCG01. The sequence goes on along the minus strand of DATKLH010000180.1, from coordinate 1,061 downwards.
GCAGCTCGGCGATGCGGTAGTTCACGAAGATGGTGTCGCCGATGAAAATGGGACCGACGAATCTCCAGTCGCCGATCCCGAGAAACGCCACCGCCGTTTCGCGCAACTCGCCCGTGCGCGCCCACATCAGGCCGTGCGCGTACGCGAGACCCAGCATGCCGTGCGCGACGCGGCGTCCGAACTGGCTGTTCCTCGCATAGACCTCGCTCGTATGAAGCTCGGAATAGTCGCCGGTGAGGCCGGCGAAGGCGACCACATCCGCGTCGGTGATCGTTCGCCCGGGGCTGCGAAACGACATGCCGACGTGAAGATCGGCGTAGGCGTACCCGAGCTTGTGTTGATCAGCCATCGCTGCGGCCGCGTGCGCTCGCGGTTCCAGCGCTCAGGACTTGCACGCACGCATCGTCGATGCAGCCGGCAGGTAGTCGTGGCTGTAGTAGCTCTTCGGATCCTGCCCCGCGGGCAACAGCTTCACCTCGGACAGCAGGTCCTGCGACTTGGCCCACAACGCATCCTCGGCTTTGCCGATGTACTTTGCACCACCGCTGCAGAACAGCGGCGTGATCGCGGCGAGCTCCGCGGTGGCGAGCTTCTCGTTGACCTCGGGGAACACCTGCTTCAGATCCTTGATCGCCTTGTCGGGGTGGTCGAGCGCGAAGCTCCAACCCTTGAGACTTGCGGCAATGAACTTCTTCACCACGTCAGGATTGCTCTTGAGGAAATCGTTGCTGGCGAAGATCGACGTGCTCACCGTGGGCACGCCATGGTCGGCGAAGCGATACACGTCGAGTTGCGCACCCTGCGATTCGGCCTGGATCTGGTAGGCATCGATCGATCCAAGCACCGCGTCGACCTGTCCTTGCAGGAGCGCCGGCACCATCGACGCGACCGGCATGTCGATCATGTTGACGTCGGATTCCTTGAGGTTGTTGGCCTTGAGCAGCAGAGGCAGCATGGTCGTCTGCGACGAGCCCGACGGCACGCCGACCTTCTTGCCCGCGAGATCCTTGACCGACTTGATGTTGGCCTTCTTGAGCGACATCACCGCGTTGGGATTGGAT
>DATKLH010000179.1:0-6381 GCA_035542515.1 Casimicrobiaceae bacterium | reverse complement strand
CCGCATTACGCCGCAGGAGGGCGTCGACCCGATCGAAGCGGCAGCAGCCGTCGCGGGCGAATCCTCGACAGCAACGTGGACGGTCGTGTGGACGGACCGACTCACCGCGTGCGACGCCTATCGCGGCCGCGCGTACCGCGTCGATCCGGTGCCCAACACGGGTCCCGGCACGTCGACCGAGCAACAGTGGTTCGCCTACATCGCATACGACCTCGACCTGTTCGAGCCCGGCTCGATCACCAACCTCACCGCATCGATCATCGGCAACGTGTTCGGCTTCAAGCCGCTCAAGGCCCTGCGCCTCGAGGACATGCGCATCCCGGTCGCGTACCTCAAGACCTTCGACGGGCCGCCCACCGGCATCGTGGTCGAGCGCGAGCGCCTCGACAAGTTCGGACGCCCTCTGCTCGGTGCAACGGTGAAGCCGAAGCTCGGCCTTTCCGGCAAGAACTACGGTCGCGTCGTCTACGAGGCGCTCAAGGGCGGGCTCGACTTCACCAAGGACGACGAGAACATCAACTCGCAAGCGTTCATGCACTGGCGCGACCGTTTCCTGAATTGCATGGAGGCGGTCAATCGCGCGCAAGCGGCCAGCGGCGAAGTCAAGGGCCACTACCTCAACGTCAGCGCAGCGACCATGGAAGACATGTACGAGCGCGCCGAATTCGCGAAAGAGCTCGGCTCGATGATCGTCATGATCGACCTCGTCATCGGCTACACGGCGATCCAGTCGATGTCGAAATGGGCGCGGCGCAACGACATGATCCTGCACCTGCACCGCGCGGGCCACTCGACCTATACGCGACAGAAGAGCCACGGGGTGAGCTTCCGCGTGATCGCGAAGTGGATGCGCATGGCCGGCGTGGATCATATTCACGCGGGTACCGCCGTGGGCAAGCTCGAAGGGGATCCTCTGACGGTGCAGGGCTTCTACAACGTCTGTCGCGAAAGCCATAACGACGTCGACCTCGCGCGCGGGTTGTTCTTCGAGCAACCGTGGGCGGGACTGCGCAAGATGATGCCGGTCGCTTCAGGTGGTATCCACGCGGGCCAGATGCACCAGCTCATCGATCTGTTCGGCGACGACTGCGTGCTGCAGTTCGGCGGCGGCACCATCGGCCACCCGATGGGCATCCAGGCCGGTGCCACCGCGAATCGCGTCGCACTCGAGGCGATGGTGAAGGCGCGCAACGAAGGTCGCGACATCGCACGCGAAGGGCCGCAGATCCTCGACGACGCCGCGCGCGCTTGCGCGCCGCTCGCGCAGGCGCTGCAGACCTGGAAGGACGTGACCTTCGACTACACGTCGACCGATACACCCGACTTCGCCGTGACCGCGACGCCGGCGTGAGGAGACAGCCATGAGAATCACCCAGGGAACCTTCTCGTTCCTTCCCGACCTGACCGACGCGGAGATCCGCGCGCAGATCGACTACGCGCTGGCCCAGGGCTGGTCGTGCTCGGTCGAATACACCGACGAGCCGCATCCGCGCAACACCTTCTGGGAGATGTGGTGCGCGCCGCTGTTCGATCTCAAGGATGCGGCCGGCGTGATGCAGGAAGTCGATGCCTGCCGCAAGGCGTGGCCCGACGCGTACGTGAAGGTCAGCGCCTTCGACTCGACGCTGGGCTTCGAGACCACGCGGCTGTCGTTCATCGTGCATCGGCCCGGTCGCGAGCCTGACTTCGCCCTGGTCCGCACTGAAGGCGCGGGCCGCACGCAGCGCTACTCGATGCGATAGCGCGAACCGATGAGTGCCGTGCTACCTGCAACGATCGCAGCCGCGGACGAGCCCATCGAGGGCGTCGCCCTGGACGCGCTATACCGCGAGTCCAATGTCGGCGCGATCCTGGATGCGCTCGATCGCGAGTTGATCGGGCTTGCGCCGGTCAAGCGGCGGCTGCGCGAGATTGCAGCTTTCCTGCTCGTGTCGAGAGCGCGCGAGCGCCTGGGACTGTCGACCGGCGCGCCGAGCCTGCACATGAGCTTCACCGGCAATCCCGGCACCGGCAAGACGACCGTCGCGATGCGCATGGCGGAGATCCTGCATCGCCTCGGCTACGTCCGCAAAGGCCATCTGGTCGCCGTCACGCGCGACGACCTGGTCGGCCAGTACATCGGACACACCGCGCCGAAGACCAAGGAAGTGCTCAAGCGCGCAATGGGTGGCGTGCTGTTCATCGACGAGGCGTACTACCTCTACCGCCCCGAGAACGAGCGCGACTACGGACAGGAAGCGATCGAGATCCTGCTCCAGGTCATGGAGAACCAGCGCGACGACCTGGTGGTGATCCTCGCGGGCTACAAGGACCGGATGGACACCTTCTTCCGCAGCAACCCCGGGATGGCATCGCGCATCGCGCACCACATCGACTTTCCCGACTACAGCGCGGAAGAGCTCTACGCAATCGCGGAATTGATGCTCTCCGGCATGCAGTATCGCCTCGATCCGCACGCGGCGCTGGCGATGCGTGAATACATCGATCGCCGGCGCGGACAGCCGCATTTCGCCAATGCGCGCTCGATCCGCAACGCGCTCGACCGGGCGCGGCTGCGCCAGGCGAACCGTTTGTTCGCCGCCGGCGGCGTGGCCACACGCGAGGCACTCGCGACCATCGCGGCACAGGACATCCGCGCGAGCCGCGTATTCGATCCGGCGGCTTGAACAACGACGCTTCAACGGGGAGGGGCAATGCTGGGGGGACGAACGACGCTGTCGAAATTCATCATCGAGGAGCAGCGCGCGATGGCCGGGCCCGACACCGAGCTCACCGCACTGCTCAACGACATCCAGACGGCGTGCAAGTACATCGCGTCCGCGGTAGCGCGCGGCGCGCTGCGCAACGCCAACGGTCCAACGGAATCGGCCAATACGCACGGCGAGATCCAGCAGAAGCTCGACGTCGCTGCGAACGACATCATGCTGCGCAGCTGCGAGTGGGGAGGCGAGCTCGCCGGCATGGTGTCCGAGGAGCTGGAAGGGCCGTACGCGATCCCCGCGCCTTATCCGCGCGGTCGCTACCTGCTGGTGTTCGATCCGCTCGATGGCTCGTCGAACCTCGACGTGAACGTGACGGTCGGAACGATCTTCTCGGTGCTGCGTGCCCCCGATGACGTGAGCGACCCGCTGGTGGAGCATTTCCTCCAACCGGGCGTCAGGCAGGTGGCCGCGGGGTACGCCCTGTACGGACCTGCCGCGATGATCGTGCTGACCCTGGGACGCGGCGTTCATGGCTTCACGCACGACCCGGAAATCGGCGCGTACATCCTGACGCATCCGGATCTGCGGATCCCCGAGACCACGCGGGAGTTCGCGGTCAACGCCTCCAACGAGCGGTTCTGGGAACGACCGGTGCGACGCTATGTCGACGAATGCATCGCCGGGCGCGCGGGACCGCGCGGCGCGGACTTCAACATGCGCTGGATCGCCTCGCTGGTCGCGGAGGTCCACCGCATCCTGATCCGTGGCGGGCTCTTCATGTACCCCAAGGATACGAAGGACGCGACGCGCAGCGGGCGGCTCCGCCTCCTCTACGAAGCGAACCCGATGGCGATGCTCATCGAGCAGGCCGGCGGGCGTGCTTCGACCGGACGCCAGCGCGTGCTCGACATCGTGCCCGGCTCGTTGCACGAGCGCGTTCCGCTGATCCTCGGCTCTCGCGGCGAGGTCGACCGACTCGAGCGCTATCACCGCGAAGCCGATGCCGGCGTGGATCGCGAGTTCGACTCGCCGCTGTTCAACACGCGCTCGCTGTTCCGCGACGCGATCGCGTAGGGGGAATAATGTCCCAGCAGCACCCGATCATTGCGATCACCGGTTCATCGGGCGCGGGCACGACGACGGTGACGCATACCTTCGAGCACGTGTTCAGGCGCGAGGGCATCAATGCCGCGATCGTGGAGGGCGATTCGTTCCACAAATACGATCGACAGGAGATGAAGGAGGCGATGGCGGCAGCGGCGAAGCGCGGCAATCCGCACTTCAGTCACTTCGGTCCCGAAGCCAACCTGCTGCCCGAGCTGGAGGCGTTGTTCGCGGGTTACGCTGCGCGCGGCGGCGGCAAGGTGCGGCGTTACCTGCACAACGCCGAGGAGGCCGCGCCCTGCAAGCAGCAGGCTGGCACGTTCACGCCGTGGACCGATCTGCCGCACGACACCGACCTGCTGTTCTACGAAGGTTTGCACGGCGCTGCGGTGACCGACGAAGTCGATGTGGCGCGTCACGTGGACCTGCTGGTGGGCGTGGTTCCCATTATCAACCTCGAGTGGATCCAGAAGCTGCACCGCGACAAGACCATGCGCGGCTATTCGCAGGAGGCGGTGGTGGACACCATCCTGCGCCGGATGCCCGACTACGTGACCCACATCGTGCCGCAGTTCTCGCGCACGCACGTCAACTTCCAGCGCGTGCCCGTGGTCGACACGTCGAATCCGTTCATCGCTCGCGACGTGCCCACCACCGACGAGAGCATCCTAATCGTGCGCTTCGCCAACCCGAAGGGCATCGACTTCCCGTACCTCCTTTCGATGCTGCACGACTCGTTCATGTCGCGGCCCAACACCATCGTGCTGCCCGGCGGCAAGATGGGGCTCGCCATGCAGCTCATCTTCACGCCGATGATCCTGCGGCTCATGGACCACAAGCAGCGTGCGCGCCGCGAGGCCGCATGACCGGGTCATGCGGTCCCTGCGCGCACTGACATCCACCGATTCCTGCCACGACGACACGATCCTCCCGCTCGGGGTGATGACATGAAGGGCTTCCTGTGAGTGCGCGAAGCGAAACCCAACAGCTGCACGTCGCACCATCGACGCTCGCCAATGCATTGCGTTTTCTCGCCGCCGACGCCGTCGAGCGCGCGAAGTCGGGTCATCCCGGAGCGCCACTGGGCATGGCCGACATCGCGCAAGTGCTCTGGCGCCGGCACTTCAAGCACAACCCCGCGAACCCGGGCTGGCCCGATCGGGATCGCTTCGTGTTGTCCAACGGCCACGGCTCGATGCTGCTCTACGGGCTGCTGCATCTCACCGGCTACGACCTGCCCATCGAGGAGCTGAAACGCTTCCGCCAGTTGCACTCGCGCACGCCGGGGCATCCGGAGCGGGGTCTCACACCCGGCGTCGAAACCACGACCGGTCCGCTGGGCCAGGGATTGGCGAACGCCGTCGGCATGGCGCTCGCCGAAAAGCTGCTCGCCAGGCAATTCAACCGCCCCGGATTCGACATCGTCGATCATCGGACCTACGCGTTCGTCGGCGATGGGTGCCTCATGGAAGGCGTCTCGCACGAAGCGTGCTCGCTTGCCGGTGCGCTCGGTCTGAACAAGCTGGTCGTCCTCTACGACGACAACGGCATTTCCATCGACGGCCGCGTGTCGGGCTGGTTTCGCGACGACACGCCGAAGCGCTTCGAGGCCTATGGCTGGAACGTGGTACGCGACGTGGACGGCCACGATCCCGAGGCGATCGATGCGGCGCTCTCAGCAGCGCGCGCGTGTCCCGACCAGCCCACGCTGATCGCATGCCGAACGACGATCGGCAACGGCGCTCCGACCAAGGCCGGAACCCACGACGTGCATGGCGCACCGCTGGGCAGCAAGGAAGTCGAAGCGATGCGCCTTTCGCTCGACTGGCCGCATGCGGCTTTCGACATTCCCGCCGAGATCGGTGCGGCGTGGGACGCGCGCCCGCGCGGCGCATTGCTCGAGCAGCAATGGCGCTCCGGATTGGATGCCTACCGACGCGCATACCCCGAGCTCGCCGCCGAGTTCGAGCGTCGTGTGGCCGGGCAGCTTCCTGAGAACTGGAATAGCGTGGTCGAGACGTTGTGCCGCGATGCGATTGCAGTCACCGCAGCCAAGGCGACCCGCAAGGCGTCGCAGGAGGCGTTGACGACGCTGGTCGCGAGCGTGCCGGAGTTGATCGGAGGCTCCGCTGACCTGACCTGGTCGAACCTGACCGCGGTGCAGGCTTCGATGCCGGTAACCGGTGACGACGGCGGCAATTACCTGCATTACGGCGTGCGCGAGTTCGGGATGGCGGCGATCATGAACGGGCTCGCGCTGCACGGCGGATTCATTCCCTATGGCGGCACGTTCCTGGTATTCGCCGATTACGCGCGCAACGCGATCCGGATGAGCGCGCTGATGCGCCAGCGTGTCGTCTACGTGCTCACCCACGACTCGATCGGCCTGGGCGAGGACGGCCCGACGCATCAGCCGGTGGAGCACGCCGCGAGCCTCCGCATCATCCCCAACGTGGATCTATGGCGTCCTTGCGACGCTGTCGAGACCGCGGTCGCGTGGGTGGCTGCGCTCGAGCGTGCCGAAGGCCCGACCTGCCTGTTGTTATCGCGGCAAAAGCTGCGCGCGCTGTCGCGC
>DATKLH010000178.1:0-3017 GCA_035542515.1 Casimicrobiaceae bacterium | reverse complement strand
GCTTCATGGTCAAAAAATAACTTATATGTTATAAGTCGTCAACGGCTGCCGCCCCCTCCGCGGGCGGACACCCCGAAGACGAATCACAACGCATGTCGACCACGACCGCGCCTTCGTCCGAGCTCTCCGACGATCTTGATGCGCAGCGCATCGCGCTGCTGCGCGACCGCGCGCTGTTCGTGCGCCTGGAAACGCTGCGGCTCATCGCGATCGCGAAGGTCGGCCACTACACTTCCGCGCTGTCGTGCGCCGAGATCTTCGCGACGCTCTACTACGACACGATGCGCCTGCGGCGCGGCGAAGCGTCCTGGGCGCAACGCGATCGCTTCCTGATGGGCAAGGGCCATGCCGCGGTCGGGCTCTATCCGATCCTCGCGGACTTGGGCTTCTTCGCCAGGGAACTGCTCGACGGCTACACGCGCCTCGGTAATCCGCTCGGCGATCATCCCGATCGTCGCAACGTCCCGGGGATCGACTTCAGCTCCGGCTCCATCGGCCACGCGTTGTCGGCGGGTCTCGGCATGGCGCTCGGCGCACGCGTCCAACGCGCCGCGTTCGATGTCTACGTCCTGCTCGGCGACGGCGAGATGCAGGAAGGCCAGGTGTGGGAAGCGGCGATGTCGGCGGCGCATCACCGCGCACGCAACCTCGTGGCGATCGTCGATCGCAACGGTTTTCAGCTCGACGGCCGCGTCGACGACATCATGGGCATCGAACCGCTGGCGCACAAGTGGCGAGCGTTCGGCTGGGATGTGCACGACGTCGACGGCCACGACGTGAGCGCACTCGCGACGCTGTTACGGCGAATCAAGCACGACGACGCGCGCACGCGGCCTGCGTGCGTCATCGCTCGCACGATCAAGGGCAAGGGCATCTCGTACATGGAGACCGAGCCGGGCTGGCACCTCGGCTACCTGTCGCCCGAGGACACCGAGCGTGCGGTCACCGAGCTCGAGGCCGGAGCGACACGATGAGTGCCACGCTCTCGCCCGAGTCCTGGCACTATCGCCAGATCAACGCGCGCGCGCCGGGACTGGGGTATCTGTCCAACGCGCTGATCGATCTCGTGCAGGCCGGCCATCCGGTGGTCGCCTGCACCGCAGACCTGCAATACTCGAACGGGCTGGTGCGTTTCGCATCGAGCTGTCCGGAGCGCTTCATCCAGTTCGGCATCTCCGAGCAGAACATGGTGTCTGCCGCGGCAGGCCTCGCCACCACCGGCCTGATGCCGTTCGTCGCGACCTTCGCGTCGTTTCTCGCCCTGCTCTGCTGCGAGCAGATCCGCACCGACGTCGCGTATTCGGCGCTGCCCGTGAGGCTGGTCGGACATCACGCAGGCATAGCGCTCGGCTTCTATGGCACCTCGCACCACGCCACCGAGGACCTGGCGATCATGCGCAGCATCGCGCATCTGACCGTGGTCGCTCCCGCCGACGGTCCCCAGCTCGCCTCCGCGATCGCGGCCAGCGTCGATCATGAGCAACCGATCTATTTCCGCATCGGCCGAGGGCAGGAGCCCAGCTTCTACGAATCCGGCGCGCCGTTCACGTTCGGCAAGGCGATCACCCATCACGAAGGCCACGAGCTCACCGTGATCGCGTGCGGAACCATGGTGCGTCCGGCGGCACAAGCGGTCGAGGCGTTGCGTGCGCAAGGTCGCTCGGTCGGACTGATCGACATGCACACCGTGAAACCGATCGATCGCGATGCGATCCTCGCGGCGGCGAGCCGATCGAGCCGGCTGCTGACCGTCGAGGAGCACAACGTCATCGGCGGTCTCGGCGGCGCGGTCGCCGAAGTGATCGGGGAGGCGGGCGCTCCTTCGCGACTGGTTCGGCACGGCATCCCCGACGACTACAGCCTGATCGCGCCACCGACGCATCTGTACGCGCACTATCGACTCGATGCCGCCGGCATCGAATCGGTCGCGCGCGACATGTTGAGCTGAAGTCACCATGACGATGACGGCAACGCCCGACAACCTGGCCTGGACCTCGCGGGCGCAAGCCGTGCTGCCCGGCGGCCACATGAGCCCGAGCCGCAGGCTCGGCTTTCCGTACGTCTTCGTTCGCGCGACCGGCCCCTACCTGTACGACGCCGACGGGAACGAGCACATCGATTTTCACTGCGGCTTCGGCGCGAACGTCCTCGGCCATTGCCATCCCACGCTGCGTCGCCGCGTGGCCGAAGCGGCGGAGCGTATCGATCTCGTCGGCGCGGGCACGCTCGATCTGGAGATCGAAGCCGCCGAGGCGCTCGCCCGCTGCATTCCGTGCGCCGAACAGATCGCCTTCTGCTCGACCGGCTCGGAAGCCACCTATCACGCGCTGCGACTGGCACGTGCCGCGACAGGCAGGACGCGCATCGTCAAGTTCCAGGGCGGTTACCACGGCTGGCACGACTACGTGGCGATGAACGTGCAGTCGGCACGCGAAGGCATCGGCCGATACGATCCGATCTCGGCGGGCATCCTGGTGGAGGCAGCGCGCGAGACGGTCGTGCTTCCGTACAACGATGCCGATGCGGTCGAAGACTATCTACGCCGGCATCCCGGCACGGTCGCCGCGATCATCGTCGAGCCGATCGCGCACAACGTCGGCGCCATGCGCGCCACCGACGATTTCCTGCGCGGCTTGCGCCGCCTCGCCACCGAGCACGATGTCGTGCTCATCTTCGACGAGGTCATCACCGGATTTCGCCACGCGCTCGGCGGCTATCAATCGATCTGCGACGTCACGCCCGATCTCGCGACCTTCGGCAAGGCCGCCGCGGCCGGTCATCCGGTGGGTCTGGTCGCGGGACGACGCGACCTCCTCGAGCGCGTAGGGCGCGCCGGCAAGGACGCGGTGTTCATGGGTGGGACTTTCAACGGATCGCCAGCGACGCTGGCGGCGATCCTCGCCAGCATCGAGGAGCTGTCGAAGCCGGGCTTCTACACGCGCTTGTACGAGCTCGGCGACTATCTTCGCCGCGAGCTGGACGGGATCATTGCGCGCACCGGGCTGCCGGCGCAAAGC
>DATKLH010000177.1:0-19266 GCA_035542515.1 Casimicrobiaceae bacterium | reverse complement strand
ACCAGCAGCAGCCAGAAATGCGTGATGCGCGACAGCACGCGACGCCACTGTGGCACCGGCGGGGGTACGAGCTCGGCGGTGATGGCCGCGATGGTCTGCGGGCTGGGCGCGGCGCTGGGCGAAGGTGCGGCGACCGGGATCACCGTCGCGTCGCGCGGATCGTTCTCCCGGCCGACCGGCGCGCGTCCGCCGACTTCGACGCGCGCCGCTGCGTGTGCTGCATTGGTCATGGCTGGTAGGTCTTCCCCATGAACGTCCATGCGCGCTTGAGGTCACCCGGCTCGGGAAATGCCGCCGGACCGTTCAGCAGCGCCGCGCCGTACGGTTTGTAAGGCAGGTTGCCGACACCGCCGAAATCCTTGGGCAGGAAGGGTGCCTTCTGCGGGACGTTCCAGCCGAGCCGATCGAACGTCGCATCCATGTATTTCGTGCGGCGCACCTTCACCCAGTCCTCGTTGGTGACCTTGTTCTTGGACGCCCCGGTCTCGTAGGCCCACTGACTGATCCGCGATTCCTCCTTCGGCCAGATGCCGTTGGGATCCGCGAACGGATAGTAGACGGTGGGCTTGGGCCAGAACAGGTAGCGCTGCGACATCTTGGTGATGAGCGGCACACCGAGGCGCCCGTAGGCAGGCTGGCTCGCGAGGTCCGCCACCGCCTTCTCCTGGTTCGCCTTGGACCACAGCACCGCTTCGACGAACGCGTCGGTGACCGCCTGCACGACGTCGGGGGCGTTGTCCTCGATCTCCTGTCGAAGGTAGCTGTAGCCGCTGTAGATGTAGTACGGGTCGAGCAACTCGAGCAGCCGCGTTGCCTTCAGCACGTCGGTGGAGTACGAAACGTGCGGTTCCCAGATCGTGTAGACGTCGATGCCCTTCGGCCCGGTGGCGAGATCCCCCGGCGGCGAGCTGCGCAGCGTGTAGTCCTCGTCCTGCTTGAGGCCCAGGTACGCCGCGGCCGCAATGAAGCCGAAGTGGTTGGTCGATCCGGTGGTGGTTCCGACGACCGCGGGGCGCTTCAGCACTTTCTGCCCCTTGAGATCGGCGAGGCTCTTGAGCGGCGAATCGAGCGGCACCGTTGCAGCGTGCGTGATGCCGGGCGAATGCACCGCGTACGCGCAGGTCGGGACCTTGTTCGACAGCAGCGCGAGCACGCCGAGCGCACCGGTATTCGCGAGCTGGATGCGTCCCGGGATGAACGCTTCGTTGGAAAAGCCGGCCGCGACGAACGTCTGCCAGTTCGAGTCGATGCCGCGTTTCTCGAGCAGCTTTTGCGTCTGCATCACGTTGCCGATCATTTCCTCGCCGGACCACACCACGATCCATGCGGCGTTCAACGGCCACCAGCCCTTGCTTTGCAACCACTGCTTGGATTTGGCCGATATCTGCTCGTAGGGTTCCGGCCATCCCCACGCGGTGAATTTCTTCGTGCCCACCGCCGGCGCTTGCGCCCAGGCTGGCGTCGTCGCGGCGAGATCGCCGAGGAGCAAGCCGCCGGCGACCTTTGCGACGTTGCCTAGGAACTCGCGGCGTGGCAGGGCGGCAGGTTCGGCGGGGGCGGGGGCATTGCTGCCTTCCGGTTTCGAAGCGTCCATACCATCTCCTCCTTACGGGTTGGCTTTCGACGGGCCTTGAGCGGCTTGGGGCGTCTGCGGGTTTCCGCGACGCTCTTGATCATCTGAACGATCGAGCGGCGATGCACTATAGCGCAGGCGCGCAACGCCGGGCGCGCGTCCGCCGGGTGGAGTTGCCGAGCATTTCAATGCGAGCGTCATGTCGCTGTCAGCGTGTGAGGTACGCGCCATCGACGGGTACCGTCGCACCGTTGACGTAGGCGAGCACGTCGGAACACAGCAATGCAACCATGGAGGCGATGTCCTGCGTGCTGGCGAATCGCCCTGCCGGGATCGCGGCGAGCACCATCTTGCGTCGCTCCGGCGTCATCAACTGCTCGGTCATGCCGGTTTCGATGACGCCGGGCGCGATGGCGTTCACGTTGATGCCATGCGGCGCGAGCTCGCGGGCGAGGCCCTTGGTGAGCGCCACCACGCCGGCCTTGGTCGTGCCATAGAGCACGTTGCCGAACGATCCCCCGCCCTTGACGGCCGACACCGAGGCGATGTTGACGATCTTGCCGTGGCGCTGCGCCATCATCGGTGCAATCACGGCCTTGCAGCAGTAGTACACACCAGACAGGTTGACGCGGCACACATCGTCCCAGTCGGCGATGCTGGACTCCGATACCGGGCCGGTCTTCAGGATGCCTGCGTTGTTCACCAGGATGTCGATGCGGCCGTGCTCGCGCACGATCCGGCTCACGGTGTCGGCCACCGCACGGGCATCCCCGACGTCGAGCGCAACGGCGTAGCCACGCCCGCTGCACAGCGCTGCGCTACGGTCGGCCGCGGCGAGATTCATGTCGCCGAGCTGGACGACGCAGCCCTGGGCAGCCAACGTGGTCGCGATGGTGGCTCCGATGCCGCCACCCGCACCGGTCACCAGCGCGACCTTGCCGGCAAGCCCCAGATCCATGCTCAATGCCGGCCCTCCATTGCGCAGGACGCGCGCGCGCGCAATCGACCGGCTTGCGGCGTCACTCATGCATTGCTCCGACCCGACGCAAACGGCGCGGCCGGTGCGACGATGTCCGCGTGCACCGTTTCCTTGAGGGCGAACGCCGACACTGCGCTGATCAAGCCCACGATCGCCATGTACGACGCGACCAGCCACGGCTGCCCGTCGCCTTCCTTGAGCAGCGCGGTGGCGATGATGGGCGTGAGTCCGCTCGCGAAGATGCCGGAGAACTGGTAGACGAACGAGATGCCGCTGTAACGAACGCGCGTGTCGAAGAGCTCCGAGAACAGTGCCGCTTCCGGTCCGTACACCGCCGCATAGACGATGCCGAACGGGATGATGATGGCGAGCGCGACCATCAGCATGCTTCCGCCCGAGGTGGACATCATCCAGAACGACGGAAACGCCAGCAGGCCGGTAATCAACGCCGCGATCCCGAACACCCTGCGTCGGCCGAGCTGATCGGACAGCCGTCCGAAGGTCGGGATGAAGAACAGCATCACGATCGACGCGAGCGTGACGGCGAGCAGGGCGGAGGTCCGCGGCAGCTTGAGCGCGGTCACGAGGTAGGTGATCACGAACACGCCGTAGATGTTGAACGCCACGCCTTCGATGTAGCGGCAGCCCATGCCCAGCAGCACCTGCTTGGGATGATGGCGCAGCAGGTCGATGAACGGGACGCGCGACACGGTTTGCGTCTGCTGCACTCGGGTGAACGCCGGCGTTTCCATGATCTTGAGCCGGATGTAGACACCCACGGCGATCAGGATCGCGGAGAACAGGAACGGGATCCGCCAGGCCCACTGCAGGAACGCGTCGCCGGACAGCGAGGAAAAGATCGCCACCATTCCCGTCGCCAGCGCGAGCCCTGCGGGCACGCCCATCTGCGGCCAGCTTCCATAGAAGCCGCGCCGGTTGGCCGGCGAATGCTCCACCGCCATCAGCACCGCGCCGCCCCATTCGCCACCCACGCCGAGACCCTGGGCGATGCGCAGCACCAGCAGCAGGATCGGTGCCCACACGCCGATCGAGTCGTAGGTCGGCATGCAACCGATCAGGAAAGTCGCGATCCCCATGATGAGCAGCGTGAGGATCAGCATCTTCTTGCGCCCGACGCGGTCGCCGAAATGGCCGAACACGATGCCTGCGACGGGGCGCGCGATGAAGCCGACGAGCGCGGTGACATAGGCGAGCATCGTTCCGACCAGCGGGTCGAACGACGGGAAGAACAGCTTGTTGAACACCAGCGCCGCAAACGTGTTGTACAGGAAGAAGTCGTACCACTCGATCGTGCAGCCCGCTGCGCTGGCGAATGCGACCCTGCGTATATCCGCCTGCGAAGCCTGCTCCGGTGTTTGAACGCTCGCCATGCTGCTCCTCCTCGAGTTGTTGGAAGACCTACTTCGCTTCAAGCGACATTGCGCCGGTGCGCCTTCGCCATCCGATGGCGTCGAGGACCGGTTGGTTCAACGAAAAAGCCGTCGCGAGGTCAATGCACCGCGGGCAGACCGAGGATCTGCCGGGCTTCCGCCGCGCTGGCCGGATGACGGCCGTAGCTCGCGCAGTTGTCGACGATCTTGCGCACGAGTTCGGCGTTGCTCGCTGCAAGGCGGTCCGGCGCAATGCGCAGGTTGTCCTCCAGTCCCGTGCGGCAATGCCCGCCGGCTTCGAGGCACCACTGGTTGACCTCCCACTGGTGCCGGCCGATGCCGGCCGCGACCCAGGTCGCGCCGGGCAGGACCTGCGCGAGCTCGGCGCGCAGGAAATCGAAGATCGATCGTCGCACCGGCAGCGCGTTGGGAACGCCGAGCACGAACTGCACGTGCGGATGCTCGCTCAGCAAGCCCTTTTTCTGCAGGTTGGCCGCGCTGTAGAGCATCGCGAGATCGAACACCTCGATCTCGGGTTTCACGCCGTTGTCGAGCATGCTCCGGGCGAGGCCTTCGACGAAATCGGGCGGATTCTCGTAGATGCCCACGGGGAAGTTGACCGAGCCGGTGGCAAGCGAAGCCATGTCGGGCTTGAGGCTCAGCATCGCGCCACGCTTGGCCTGCTCGCGTCCGCGTCCGCCGGTCGAGAACTGCACGATCATCCCCGGGCAGTGCTTGCGCACGCCTTCCTGCACGCGCCCGTAGAGCTCGGGATCGGAACCGGGCGACTCGTCCGGATTGCGCACATGGATGTGCACCAGCGACGCGCCGGCCTCGAAGGCCTCGTGCGTCGATTCGACCTGTTCGTCGGGTGTCACCGGGACGGCAGGGTTGTCCTTCTTGCGCGGAACCGCGCCGGTGATGGCGACGGTGATGATGACCGGTTGTGTCATGCGGCGATTCGCTTGGTTCGTGAAAGATTGGGCTTGGCGACGCGGGGTGGCGCCTCGCGAGCCGGCGGCATGAGCGTCGCGGCGATCGCCGCCGCGGCCTCGCGCATCGCGGGGAGGAAGCTGTAGCCTTTCTTGAGCGACATGCGCGGTGCGGGGCCATGCACCGCGACGGCTGCGCACAAGCGGCCGCGCGCATCGCGCACCGGCACGGCGAGGCACACCGAGCCGTCGAGATACTCGCTCACATCGGTACCCACACCGCTCGCGCGGATCTTGGCGAGCTCGCGCAACAACGCGTCGGTGCTGACGATGGTGCGTTCGGTATAACGCGGCAGGGGATCGGCGCCGAGCAACCTGCTGACCTGCGCGGGCTCCATCTCGGAGAGCAGCAGCTTCCCGCTCGCGGTGCAGTGCAGCGGCACGCGCGAGCCCGCCTTCATGTGCAGGCGCACATTGGCGGAGGTCTCCACGCGCTCGAGATACAGGATCTCGTTGCCGTCGAGCATCGTGAAGTTGCAGGTTTCGCCGATCGCCTCGACCAGGCGCGCGAGGATGGCCTGCCGCTCGCGGCGTCGCGGCGAGCGCATCTGCACCGCGAGCGACAGCGCGCAGACGCGGGAACCGACGACGTAGCGCTTGTCGTGTACTTCGCGCTCCACCAGCCCGCCGCGCATCATGAGCTGCAGGATGCGATGCACCGTCGGCTTGGGAAGGCCGCTCGCGCGCGTGAGCTCCTCGAGCGTGGGCGATTGCTCGGCTGCCGCGATGCATTCGAGCAGCGCGAACGCGCGCAGCGTCGCCGAGGCGCCGAAGTCGTCGCCGGCGGGCACCGCGTGCAATTTCGCTGAGCGGAATCCCATGTTCCATTATTGCAATGTTTTTCCCCGGCATGCAATCATCGCAGCTTTGGTTTGTCAGTACATCCGTGCGTTGCATCCCCGGCGCGCGTCCCGTTTCCATTCCCGGAGCTACGCTTGTCCCACGACCAACTCACCTACGACGACCTGCTGCGCATCGTCGAGCTGATCAAGACGTCCGAGCAGTTCTCCGAATTCCGTCTCAAAATCGGCGAAATCGAAGTCGAATTGCGCCGTCGCGGTGCCGGCGCGCCGGTCCCTGCTGCAGCTGCACATGCACCCGCGGCGGCCGTGCCGGCGGCGAAGGATCCGATGCCATCCGCGGTGACGCAAGCAGCGCCAACTCCTGCCGCAGCTCCGGCGCACGCTGCGGCCGCGCGCGCTCGAGCCGAGCTGCCGGAAGGCGCCATCGTGATCCGCGCGCCGATGGTCGGAACCTTCTACCGCGCCCCCGAGCCGGGCGCACGACCGTTCGTGTCGGTGGGGCAGGTCGTCGATCCCGACACCACCGTATGCATCATCGAAGTGATGAAGCTGATGAATTCGATTCCCGCCGGCGCGCACGGGGTCGTCACGCATGTGTTCGTCGATGACGCGGCACCGGTGGAAGCGGGACAAGCACTGATCGCGCTCAACCCGCAGCCCGGCACGCGATGAGCGTGCGCCGACGCGACTTTCGCCGCATCCTGGTCGCCAATCGCGGCGAGATCGCGTTGCGCGTCATCCGCGCGTGCCACGACCTCGGCATCGAGGCGATCCAGGCTTACTCGGAGGCCGATCGACACTCGCTGCCGGTGGATCGCGCCGATGGATCGATTTGCATCGGACCGCCGCCGTCGGGTCGCAGCTACCTCGACATCGCGCGCATCATCGCTGCAGCGCGCATGGCGAAAGTCGACGCGATCCATCCCGGCTACGGGTTCCTCTCCGAGAACGCGGCGTTCGCGCGCGCCTGTGACGAGGCGAACATCGTATTCATCGGTCCTCCTGCGCGCGCGATCGAGTTGATGGGCGACAAGGCCACTGCGCGACGCATGGCGGCGGAGTCCGATGTTCCCATTACCCCAGGTTCGCCGGCGACGCTGCCCGATGTTGCGGCGGCGCGCGCAGCAGCAGCACAACTCGGCTATCCGGTGTTGCTCAAGGCGGCTGCGGGCGGCGGCGGTCGCGGAATGCGAGTGGTGCGCGACGAAGCGAGCCTCGCGAGCCGCTTCACCGACGCTGCGCGCGAAGCGCAGTCCGCGTTCGGCGATGCCAGCCTCTACGTCGAGAAGTTCCTCGAGCGCGTGCGACACATCGAGATCCAGGTATTGTCCGATGGCGAAACCGTCTTGCACCTGGGCGAACGCGATTGCTCGATCCAGCGGCGCAACCAGAAGCTGGTCGAGGAGAGTCCCTCGCCGGCGCTCGACGCCGATGTGCGCGCGCGCATGGGCGAAGCCGCCGTGCGCGTGTGCCGACACGTCGGCTACCGCAGCGCCGGCACCATCGAATTCATCATGGATGCGGGCAGCGGCGCGTTCTATTTCATGGAGATGAACACGCGCATCCAGGTCGAGCATCCGGTGACCGAGATGGTGACCGGCATCGATATCGTGAAGGAGCAGATCCGCATCGCGCGCGGCGAACCGGTGTCGATCGCCCAGCAGGAAGTCCGTCTCACCGGGCATGCGCTGGAATGCCGGATCAACGCCGAGGACGCCTCGCGCGATTTCGCGCCCACACCGGGCGAGGTCCGCACCGTGCAGCTGCCCGGTGGCCCGGGCATCCGCGTGGATTCGCACCTGTTCGCGGGCTATCGTGTGCCGCCGTTCTATGATTCGTTGCTGGCCAAGGTGATCGCCTGGGGCCGCGACCGCGACGAATCGATCGCGCGCATGCGCCGCGCGCTCGGCGAGATGCGTGTGGACGGCGTGTCGACGACCATCCCGTTCCACGCCCGGCTGCTGCGCGACGAGCGCTTCGTGCGCGGCGACGTGCACACGCGCTTCGTCGAGGACGAGTTCGCAAAGGTTTGAGCGAGCATTCACAGATGCCTTCCACCCATTCCACGCCGCGCTTCGACTTCATCGACGTGACGCTGCGCGACGCGCACCAGTGCCTGTGGGGCACGCGCATGACCACCGCGATGATGGCGCCGATCCTGGGCGCGATCGATCGCGCCGGCTACGCGTTCATCAACATCCTCGGCGGCGCCGTATTCGACGTCTGCGTGCGCTACCTGCAGGAAAATCCGTGGGATCGCATCGGGCTGCTGTGCGAGCGGCTGGCGACGCCCTGCGACGGGCTCACGCGCGGCCAGAGCCTCTATACCTTCGAGCTGTTCCCCGACGACATCGTCGCGCTCAACTCGCATGCGCTGGCTCGGCGCGGCATCGAAGTCCTGACCGTCTACGATGCGCTCAACGACAACCGCAATATCGTTTCGTCGGTGCGCTCGGGCCACGAAGCGGGCATGAAGGTCAACGCGATGATGACCTACACGCTGTCGCCGGTGCACACCGACGGCTATTACGTCGAGCGCTGCCGTGAGCTGGTCGCGCTGGGAGTGGAGTTCATCTCGATCAAGGACCCGACCGGGCTGCTCACGCCCGAACGCGGCCGGACGCTGTTTCCGGCCGTGGTGCAGGCGGCCGGCGGCATTCCGCTGCAGCTGCATTCGCACTGCCAGTCCGGACTCGCGCCGGAGGTCTACGAGATCGCGATGCAGAGCGGCTTCGAGCTCGGCTATACCGCGACGCAACCGCTCGGCAACGGTGCATCGCTGCCCGCGACCGAAGACGTGCTGGAGCGCGCGCGCAGGCTCGGCTTCGCGACATCGATGAACGACGCTGCGCTCGCCGAGATCGCCGGCTACTTCGACTGGATCTGCGAGCGCGACAACAAGCCGCGCGGCGAGATCGCCACCTACGATCCGGCGCTGTACGAGCACCAGATCCCCGGCGGGATGATCTCCAATCTCCGCTACCTGCTCGACACCATGAAGATCGGGCATCGGCTCCCCGAGATCCTCGAGGAGGTCGCGCGCGTGCGCCACGACCTCGGCTATCCGATCGTGGTGAGCCCGTTCGCGCAATACGTCGTGACGCAGGCGACCATCAACGTCGTGCAGGGCGAGCGTTACAAGACCATCCCCGACGAGATCCGCAAATACGCGCGCGGCTACTATGGCCGCGTGGCCGCGCCGCTTGCGCCGGAGTTCCTCGAGCGCGCGAAGATCCGCGATTCCGAGTACGTCACCGAAGCGCCCGCCGCGCACATCGAGCCGTGGATCCCGCGACTGCGCGCCGAGCTCGGCGCCTCGGCTGGCGACGAGGACCTGTTGCTCGCCGCCTTCTACGATCGCAAGCTCATCGAGCCGCTGCGCAACCCCGTTCCGGAGTGTCAGTTCCGCACCACGCCGCTCACCGAGCTCGTCGGCTTTCTCGCGCAACGCGACGACATCGGTTACGCCCGCATCCGCTTCGCGGGAACCGACATGACGATCGCGGCGTGATCCGGCGCAACCCCGACCGCCCGATCCTGGCGCGCGACGCGTGAGTCCCGGCACGCAGGTGGCCGTCATCGTCATCGCCGGCATCGCCGGGCTGGTGCGCGGCACCACCGGCTTCGGCGGCGCGATGGTGATGTCGCCGCCACTCGCGCTGCTGCTCGGCCCGCGCCTCACCGTGCCGGTCGTGCTCATCATGGAGTCTTTCGTCGCGGTGCCGATGTTGTTGCAGACCCGTCACCTGATCAACTGGCGGATGATCGGCATCATCCTGGCGGCCGCGTGCTTCACCGTGCCCATCGGTGCGCTCATCCTGACGCACGCCGAACCGCAATTGCTCCGTCGCGTGATCGCCATCAACGTCATCGTGTTCTCGCTGCTGCTGCTGATCGGCTGGCGATATGCAGGGCGCCCGCGCGTGGTCACCTCGGTCGGGCTCGGTGCGCTGAGCGGTGCGATGATGGGTGCGACCAGCATCGGCGCGCCGCCGGTGATCCTGTACCTGCTCTCCGGAGAGGATCCCATCGCGACCACACGGGCCAACCTCAACGTCTACGTGACCATCGGCTCGGTGATCTCGCTGGTCGCGCTGTGGTACCAGGGCATCGTCGATGCGCAGGTCGGCTGGACGACGCTGTGGCTCGGGCCGGCGTACTTCGCCGGATTGCTCGTCGGCGTGCGCCTGTTCCGACGCCTCAGCGACACACGCTTCCGTCAGTTGACGCTGGTGCTGCTGATCTGCGTCTCGATCGGGATATTGCTTGCGTGATCGCGGCGCGGCCTTCGCCGCGATGGCGCAAAATGCCGGTCACATTCACTGCGACACCTGGATCATGAGCGAGGAAACCGAAAAGATCGACATCCATCGCGGCCTCAAGGGCGTGTACTTCGATCGCTCGCGGGTCTGTTTCATCGACGGCCGCGCCGGCGAGCTGCTCTACCGTGGCTATTCCATCCATGACCTCGCCGAGCACTCGACCTTCGAGGAGAGCTGTTACCTGCTGCTGCACGGCGAGCTGCCCACCCGCGCGCAGCTGGAGGCTTTCGATGCGGAGTTGAAGGCGGCGCGCGCGCTTCCGCAGCAGGTCTACGAGATCGTTCGCTCGATCAGGAACGCACACCCCATGGACGTGCTGCGAACGGCGGTATCCGCACTCGCGGCGTTCGACCCCGAGGTCGCCGACAACTCGCCTCAGGCGGTGGTGCGCAAGGGCGTACGTTTGACCTCGCAGGTGCCGATGATCGTCGCGGCGCACGAGCACATCCGCAAGGGACGCACGCCGGTGGCGCCGGACCCCAAGCTCTCGCACGCGGCGAACTTCCTGTACATGATCACCGGCAAGGCGCCGAGCGCGCAGACTGCACGGCTCATGGATATCGACATGATCCTGCATGCCGAGCACGGCTCGAACGCGTCTGCGTTCACCGCGCGCGTGGTCGCCGGCACCGAAGCGAATCTGCATGCGGCGATCACGGCCGCGATCGCCGCGTTGTCGGGACCCGCGCACGGCGGCGCTGCCGAGAACGTCATGCGGATGGCGCAGGAGATCGGCGATGCGTCGCGTGCGGCGGACTATGTGAAGGCCAAGCGCGCGAACAAGGAAGCGGTGATGGGCTTCGGCCATCGCGTCTACCGTGCGGAGGATCCGCGCGCACGCCACATGCGCGCCGGCGTGGAGCAGCTATCGCGCGAGATGGGACAGCCGCAGTGGTACCAGATCCTCGCCGCGCTGGTCGAAGCGATGAAGCCATACGCGCGCCACGGCGTGAACGTCAACGTCGACTTCTACGCCGGCGTCGTGTACTACCTCAACGGCATTCCCGAGGACCTGTTCGTGCCGATCTTCGCCATCGGTCGGGTGCCGGGATGGACCGTGCAGGTGCTCGAGCAGATGGAGAACAACATCCTCATCCGGCCGCTGACCTTGTACAACGGTCCTGCTCCGCGCCCGTACGTGGCGATCGAGCGACGTTAGATCCTGATCTGCTTCATGTCGCTCGGGGGTCTCATCGATGCTCCTGATTCGTCATTCCGGCGAAAGCCGGAATCCAGCGACTTCGGTCCGCGATCGTTGGCAATCCAGAAAGTCGCTCGCCTCCCTCGCGTTCGCCGGGACGACGGACCCGTAGGACACACTCTCTGCACAACTAAGTCCCAGGAACTTCGTCCGCGTCGATAGTTACGCGGTCGACGGTGTCCGGCCCAATCCCAGTCCACCAACGTTCGCCTCATCATGCGCCTGCTCAGCTTCGAACACGACGGCCGTCCCACGGTAGGTTTGCTGGTCGGCAGCGACGTTGTCCTGCCGCTGCGCAATGCAGGCGGCGAGCCGCCGTTCGATCCGGACAGCATGCTTGCGCTCATCGCGGCGGGCGCGCAGGGACTCGCGTGGTTGCGCTCGCATTCGACCGGGCCGACCGTGTCGCTGCGCGGACTGCGTCTGCTCGCACCCATTCCGCGACCGACCAAGAACGTCTTCTGCGTCGGCTGGAACTACCTCGAGCACTTCAAGGAAGGCGAGAAGAACCGTCCCGCGCCGGTCGACCTGCCCGAGCATCCGGTGTTCTTCACCAAGGCACCGACCAGCGTCAACGGTCCCTACGACGCGATTCCCTACGACGGCGCGGTGACGGAAAAGCTCGACTGGGAGGTCGAGCTCGGCGTGGTGATCGGCAAGCGCGGTCGCAACATCGCCGAGCGCGATGCGCTGGACTACGTGTGGGGCTACACGGTGATCAACGACGTCACCGGCCGCGACCTGCAGCGTCGCCACGGCAACCAGTGGTTCAAGGGCAAGAGTCTCGACGGCTGCGCACCGATGGGACCGTGGATCGCGACCGCCGACGAGATCGATCCATCGGATCTGCACCTGATCTGCCGGGTCAACGGCGTGGTCAAGCAGGACTCGAGCACGCGCTACATGTACTTCCGCATTCCACGACTGATCGAGGAGCTATCGCTCGGCATGACGCTGGAACCGGGCGACATCATCGCCACCGGCACGCCTGCTGGCGTGGGACATGCGCGCACGCCGCCCGAGTTCCTGCGTCCCACCGACGTCCTGGAAACGGAGATCGAAGGACTCGGAGTGTTGCGCAACCGTATCGGTTGACCCGACCGCTTCGGCGCGCTCGCTCAGCCCGGATCGGCGACCAGTCCCGCTGCGTTGATCGCCGCAACCGCGCTGCCTTCGTCGCGCTCGGCGGTATCGCCGCTGACGCCAACGGCGCCCAACAACGCGCCGCTCGCATCCTTGATCAGAACGCCGCCGGGGTTGGGAATGACACGTCCGCCGCTCGCAGCCGCGAGGGCTGCGAAAAAGCGCGGGTTCTGCTCTGCGCGCCGGCCGAGCTCACGCGAGCCCATCCCCAGTCCCAGCGCGCCCCACGCCTTGCCGCGCGCGATGTCGGCGCGCAGGATGCCCGAGCCGTCTTCGCGCTTGAGCACCACGTCGTGGCCGCCGCTGTCGAGGACGACGACGGTGAGCGGCTTGAGGCCGGCGTCGCGTCCCGCCTTGAGCGTAGCATCGACGATGCGCGATGCGATCTCGAGGGTCAATGTCTGCATGATCAAAGTACCTTCCCTGGATTCATCAGGTTCATCGGATCGAGCGCCCGCTTGACGGTGCGCATCAACTCGAGCTCGACCCCGCTCTTGTAGCGCGCGAGCTCCTCGCGCTTCGCCTGCCCGATGCCATGCTCGGCGCTGAAGCTTCCGTTCATGTCGTCGACGATCTCGTAGAGTGCGTGGTGCAGGCCACGCGACCAATCGGGCGCTGCGCGCGGCCCTTCGGACGGCAGCACGTTGAAGTGCAGGTTGCCGTCGCCGAGATGCCCAAAGCAGATGACGCGTGCGTCGCGCACGCGCTCGCCGATCATCCCGGAGGCGCGTGCGATGAAGGCAGGAATGTCGTTCAACGCGACGGCGATGTCGGACCGCAGCGCGGGACCGGCGACGCGCGTCGCTTCCGGGATGCCCTCGCGCAGCCGCCACAGATCGTTGGCCTGGGCAACCGTCTGCGCAACCACCGCGTCGGCGAGGTGTCGCTGCTCGGCCTCCTCGGCGAGCACCTCTTCGAGCGTTGCGCGCATCTGCGCATCGGTGCGCGCACCGCCGAGGTCGAGCAGCACGTACCACGGGTGGCGCTGTGCGAACGGATCGCGCATACCGGGTGCATGCTCGAAGACCACATCGAGACACGCGCGGCCGATGAGCTCGAAAGCGCTGAGCGATTCGCCGCAGCGATCGCGCAAGCGCGACAGCAAGTGCAGCGCTGCGTCCGGTTGATCGACGGCCACCAGCGCGGTCATGCGCTCCGCCGGGCGTGGATACAACTTGAGCACGGCTTTGGTGATGATCCCCAGCGTGCCTTCGGCGCCGACGAACAGTTGCTTGAGATCGTAGCCGCGATTGTCCTTGCGCAGCGCCCGCAGCGCGTCGAGGACGCTGCCGTCGGGCAGGACTGCCTCGATCCCCAGCACGAGGTCGCGCGCGTTGCCATAACGCAGCACGTTGATGCCCCCGGCGTTGGTTGCGAGGTTGCCGCCGATCTGACAGCTTCCTTCGGCAGCGAGGCTCAGCGGGAAGAGCCGATCGGCCGCTGCGGCCGCTTCCTGCACGCGCGCGAGAACGCAGCCCGCTTCCACCACCATCGTGTTGTTGCGCGGGTCGATCTGCAGGATGCGATTCATGCGCCCGAGCGCCACCACGACCGCCGTGCCGCTCGCATCGGGCACCGCTCCGCCGCACATGCCCGTGTTGCCGCCCTGCGGAACGATCGGAACACGCGCCGCGACACAGGTTCGCACGACGTTGGCAACCTCGGCCGTCGACGCCGGTCGCACGACGGCATGCGCGCGTCCGCTGAACGCGCCACGCCAATCGCTGAGGAAAGCCGCCGTCTGCGAATCGTCGGTGAGCACGTTGATGTCGCCGACGATGGCCGCGAGCGCGGCGAGCAGGTCAGGATTTGAGTTCGACACCGGCGTCGTCTTCCCACAGCCGCGCGATCTCGGCCTGGTCGCGCGCGAAACCGTAACGCTCCACCGCTTCGCGCCACAGTGCCTGCGTATGCTCCGCGATCGAGGCGCGCGCGCCGACGTCGTGGCCGAGCTTCGCGGCGATGCCGAGGTCCTTCGCGATCAGCCCCCGCGCCATGCCCGTCGCGACACGGCGGTTGAGCACCTGCGGCACGATCTTCTTCTCGAGCGGATATTGCCGCCCCGCGCACATGGCGGTGAGGGCATCGACCATGAACGAAGTGTCGAGGCCGAACTTGCGACCCATCGTCATGGCTTCGATCAGCGTCACCAATGCGGACGCGTTGACGAAATTGGCGATCGCCTTGAGTGCGTGCCCGGAACCGATCGTTCCGCACCGATGCGTCTTGCGGCCCATGGCTGCAAACACCGGAAGACAGCGCTCCACGACTTCGGGCGTGCCGCCGACCATGATGTCGAGCGTTCCGTCGCGCGCGAACGCGACCCCACCCATCACCGGCGCATCGACGTAGTGGATGCCGCGTCGCGCGAGCTCCTCGGCGATGGCGACCGTCGACGACGGACTGGAAGTTCCCATGTCGATGGCGATCGCGCCCGGCGCGAGCGATGTCGCGACGCCACGCTCGCCGAGCACGACCGCACGCACGGCCGCGTCGTCGGGAAGCATCGTGATCACGGCCTGCGCATCGCTTGACGCCTCGGCGACCGAGGACGCGGCTTTCACGGGGTGCACGCCGGCAAAGCGATCCATGGCCTCGCGCTTGGCGTCGTGGACGCGCAACTCGAAACCATGGGTGGCGAGGTGCCCTGCCATCGGCGCGCCCATGTTGCCCAGCCCGATGAAGGCGATACGCTGAATCGGTTGGATGGTCGTCATGAGGATTGCGCTCCGCGATCGCTGCTCACAGCTTGCCCCGGGTCATGCCCCACTTGTTCACCGTGACCTTCTCGACGTACTGGAACACCACGCGCTCGAAGAACAGACCGATCACGCCGATCATGAACAACGCCGCGAGCATCACGTCGGCGTTGAGGTATTCCTTCGCATCGAAGATCACCTTGCCCAATCCCCATTCGGGACTCGCGAGCAGCTCGCCCCCGATCACCGCGATCCACGCGCGGCCGAAGGAGAGGCGCATGCCGGTGATCACGTAGGGCAGGGCGGCCGGCCAGATGATGTGCCGGAACAGGCGCGCCGAATCGGCGTTCATCACCGTCGCCGCGCGAATCCACAGCGGATTGACCGTGCGAACGCCGGTCCAGACGTTGTAGAGCAGCGGGAAGGTGGACGCATAGACGACCACGAGCACCGTGGCGACATTGCCGATGCCGAACCACAGCACGACCAGCGGCACCCATGCCAGCGATGGAATCGGCATCAGCACGTTCAGCGGAGGCCGCAGCAGCCACTCCCACAGCGGATAGCGGCCCATCAGCATGCCGAGAGGAACCGCGACGGCCAGCGCGATCGCAAGTCCGGCGAAGACGCGCACCATTGTGGCCGCCGCATGCTTGATCAGCGTGCCGTCGGCGAGCAGGTTGACGAGCGTGACGAAGATCACCTCGAGCGGCGGGGTGATGGCCTTGGAGAACATGCCGCTGCGCGCGAAGTACTCCCATGCGACCAGGAGCACGATCACGCCCAGCGCGCCGCGAGCGGCGGGCTTGAACCACGAGCCGCCCGGCGTGTCCGCCGTCGCGATGCGCGGTTGCCGCGGCAGTGCGTTCTGCGTGCCGATGCTCATGCGGTCATCATGCCCCAGCGGACCACCGTGGCACGCTCGAGCCGCGCGAAGAGCTGCCGCTCGAGCAGCATGCCGATGATGCCGATGACGGCAATGGTGGCGAGCATCACGTCGGTGTTGAGGAACTGCTGCGAGCCGAAGATCATCCAGCCGAGCCCGTGCGTGACCGACATGAGCATCTCCACCGCGACGAGGATGCGCCATGCGGCCGCGAGCCCAAGCCGCAGTCCCGTGAGCACGTAGGGGAGCGACCCCGGAACGATGACCTTGGTGAACAGCGCATGGTCGCCCGCGCCCATCGCCTGTGCCGACCGCACCCAGATCGGCTTGACCGCCTTCACGCCCTTCCACGTGTTGATGATGATCGTGAACGAGCTCGCCACCCCGACCAGCAGGATCGCCGGCACGTCGCCGAGTCCGAACCAGAGCACGAACAGCGGCGCATAGGCGATGCCGGGAATCGGATAGACGAAGCTCACGATCGGCAGCAACGTGTCCTCGGCCCATGCGTAGCGGCCCATCAGGATGCCGATGCCCACGCCGGAGGCTGCGGCGAGGAGAAATCCGAACAGCAACCGGAACAGCGTGGCGCCCGTTGCAGTGAGCAATGTGCCGCTGGTGGCAAGGCGCAGGATCGTTTCGCCTATGGTGGCGAGACTCGGGAAGAGCTTCTGCGGAAAGACCCCGATCCACACGGTGGCCTGCCACGCGAGCGCGGCCAGGAGGAACACGACCGATCCGACGAGCCAGGCCGATAGCACCGGAGCGCGTTGTGTAGCGTGCGTCGCCACCGCGTCAGGCCTTGGTGGCTTGCGCGAGCACCGTGGTGTCGAGCACCTTGCTCCAGTCGGGCACCGAAGCGATCTGCTTCTGCTTGACCAGCACCTCGGCCTGCTCGGTCAGGTAGTCGCGCAGGTTCGGCGTGTAACCGGGTTTCACATCGAGCTTGGCGAGCATGCGCTGGAAAACATCGGGCTTGATGTCGTAGCCCTGCGCCTTGAACTGGTCGGCAACGATTTGCACCGCGCGATTGGGGTTGTCGTTGACGATGCGCACCGCCGCGAGCCAACCGCGCTGGAACGCGACCACCGCATCGCGCTTGGCCTCGAGCACCGCCCGGTTGACCGCGAGGAACACCGGCTGCACGTCGTACGCCGAGTAGTCGACCAGCACCGTGCCGAGCCCCTCGATCTCGGCGACCGACGGAAACGGCTCCACGCCGGCGAACGCGTCGACCGACTTGCCGACCATCGCAGCCACTTCGTTCTGGTGTGGGATGTTGACGATCTCCACATCACCCTTCGCAAGTCCGAACTTGGGCAGGATCTTGTTCTGGAACACGTAGTCGGTGGCCGATCCCAGTTGCGACGCCACGCGCTTGCCTTTAAGGTCGGCCACGCTCTTGATGCCGCTTCCCTTGGCGGCGACCACCGCGTTGGTCTTTCCCGCGTACATCGCCACGCAGATCGCGACGATGTCGCCCTTCGCGGCGCCGACGATGAACGGTGTGCCGCCGAGCACACCGATGTCGACGCGGCCCGCGATCATGGCGTCGCGCGTCGACTTGCCGCCGTCGAAGTGGAAGTACTTCACGTTCGCGCCGGCCTTGTCGAAGGTCTTCTCCGCCTCGGCCACCATGCCCACCGAGCCCCACGAGGTGTTCTGGTAGCCGAAGTTGAGCGGTGCGTTGGCTTGCGCTGCAACGCGCAACGGGATGGCGCTCGCGAGCGCGCTTGCGCCCGTGGCCGCGAGGAATTCACGGCGCTTCATTCGCATTGGCATGGCTCCTCCTCCGGAAACCGATCGACGTGATAGCGGGCTTGCGCGCGATTCGCTCAGGCCTTCATCGCCTGCGCGAGCACCGAAGTGTCGAGGATGCGATTCCAGTCGGGGATCGCCGGAATCTGATTTTGATTGACCAGGACCTGCGCCTGATCGTTGAGGTAATCGCGCAGGTTGGGAGCGTACGCGGGCTTGATGTCGAGCGTTCCGAGCATGCGCTTGAAAACGCTCTCCGGCGAATCGTACCCCTGCGCCTTGAACTGCTCCCACACGATGCGCGCGGCGCGCGCCGGATCGTCGTTGACGATGCGAACGCCTTGCAGCCATGCGCGCATGAAAGCGACCAGCGCATCGCGCTTGCTGCGCAGCACCGGCTCGTTGACGGCGATGAACACCGGCTGCATATCGAACTCGGTATAGTCCACCAGCACCACCCCGAGTCCCTCGACCTCCGCTACGGAGGGAAACGGCTCGACACCGCGAAGGCATCGGCGGACTCCATCGCGTGCTCAATTCCTACGATGTGATGGGCGGCCCGCTCACCTTCACGGTATTGTGGACGACGTCACGATTCAAGGAGCAGAACCCGAAGCTTTACGCGGCGTTCGTGGCGGCGCTGCGCCAGGCGACCGATATGATCAACGCCGACAAGCGTGCCGCGGCGCAGCTCTACATCACCGAGACCAGGAGCAAGGAATCGGTCGACGAGGTCTATGCCCTGCTGTCCAATCCGGCGATCGAGTTCACGCTCACGCCGCGCCAGATCGAGAAGTACGCGCTCTTCATGTATGACAACGGCCAGATCAAGCACGCGCCAGGGTCGTGGAAGGATCTGTTCTTCGAAGACGTCCACGCGCTGCCGGGATCGTAAGCTTGACCGGCCAAGAGTTTCGCGAGCCGTCCGATATCGGTGCGATGGTTGAAACCCGTCGGCTTGCACGATACTTTTGGCCGACGTATAGCGACCGCGATCGCTCGAGGCGGCTCGGAGCCGATCGCGTCGTCACGGCGACGAAAAACAGCGAGAGCGCCGCGCCGCATTCCGGCACCGCGTGCACCTCATCGGTCTTCGCCGGGTCGAATCTGCGCCAGCACGATCGTCGTGGTGGCGACGATATCGTCGACGCTCGCACCGCGCGAGAGGTCCGATACCGGACGCGCGAAGCCCTGTAGCACCGGGCCGATCGCCTTGGCGCCACCGAGGTGTTGCGTGAGCTTGTAGCCGATATTGCCTGCGTCCAGGTCGGGAAAAACCAGCACGTTGGCGCGGCCGGCGACGGGCCCGACGTCTTTCAATTTCTTGGCTGCGACCGCGGGCACCAGCGCGGCATCGGCCTGCAACTCGCCGTCGACGGCCAGTGCCGGTGCACGCGCGCGGACGATGTCGAGAGCCCGGATCATCTTGTCCACGCGTGCGTGTCGCGCGCTGCCCTTGGTCGAGAACGACAGCAGGGCGACGCGCGGCTCCTCGTGCAGCAGGCGACGACAGCTTTGC
>DATKLH010000176.1:0-3318 GCA_035542515.1 Casimicrobiaceae bacterium | reverse complement strand
CGAGAAGCAGCGCGTGGTGCTCGAGGACGCCTACGTCCTGGTCCACGACAAGACCATCTCCAGCATCAAGGACCTACTGCCGATCCTCGAGCAGGCCTCGCGCGAGAGTCGTCCGCTGCTGTTGATCGCCGAGGATGTCAGCGGCGAAGCGCTCGCGACGCTGGTCGTCAATTCGCTGCGCGGGATCCTGAAGAGTTGCGCAGTCAAGGCACCGGGTTTCGGAGACCGCCGCAAGGCGATGCTCGAAGACATCGCGATCCTCACCGGTGCAACGGTCATCTCCGAGGAGACCGGACTCAAGCTCGACAAGACCACGGCGGCGGAGCTCGGACGCGTGCGTCGCATCGAGATCGACAAGGACGACACGACGCTCATCGGCAGCGCCGGGGATCGCACCCGCATCGCAGCCCGACTCGCGCAGATTCGCAAGCTGATCGATGAAGCGACGAGCGACTACGATCGCAAGCAGCTCGAGGAGCGCGCAGCGCGCCTGTCAGGCGGCGTGGCGCTCGTCAAGGTCGGAGCGTCCACCGAAAGCGAGCTCAAGGAGAAGAAGTCGCGAGTCGAGGATGCGATTCACGCCACGCGTGCCGCTGTGGCGGAAGGCATCGGTCCCGGAGGCGGTGTCGCGCTGCTGCGCGCTCGCGATGCGTTGCGCGACCGGCACGGCACCTCGCTCGGCCAGGACGCGGGCATCGGCATCGTGCGCCGCGCGCTCGAGGAACCGTTGCGCCAGATCGTCACCAACGCGGGCCAGGAGCCGTCACTGATTCTCGAGAAAGTCGCGAAGGGCAGCGGGACGTTCGGTTACAACGCTGCAACCGAAAGCTACGGCGACATGATCGAGATGGGCGTGATCGATCCCACCAAGGTCACGCGACTGGGACTGCAGAACGCCGCTTCGATCGCCAGCCTGATCCTCACCACCGACTGCGTCATCGTCGAGGCGCCCAAACCCGAGGCGGCGCCGGCGATGCCGGAGCCCTAGGATTCATTCGGGAAATTGCGAATTCGCCCCTCACCCCAGCCCTCTCCCCGCAGTGCGGGGAGAGGGAGTTGTCAGCGACCTCGCCCCGCTTGCGCGCAGAGGCAGTTGTCAGGGACTTCGCCCCGCTTGCGCGCAGAGGCAGTTGTCAAGAACCTCGCCCCGCTCGCCGGCAGAGGCAGTTGCCAGATATCTCGCCCCGCTCCGCCGGCAGAGGCAGTTGTCAGGTACCTCGCCCCGCTTGCGGGGAGAGGTCGCGCGTCGCCTAAGCGATGCGCGGGTGAGGGGCGTCAATCGTGGTGGCTGCAGTCACGCTCGCCGCTCCGTTGACCGGCCGTACGGCCAACGTGCTCCGCGCGTGCGAGCGCATCCAAACCACCAACGGCTGGAACAGCGCGCGAGTTTGTGCAACGTCGGTTTGCTTCGTGCCCGACTGCGAAGCGCAGACGTCGATGCGTTCCATGATGCGCGTCGACGACGCACGCACGGAATTCGCGCAGTGGCATCCTTCACTCGGCCTGGATGTTCGCTGCCTTGATCACCGCCGCCCACTTCTCCGTTTCAGCGTGCAGGAATTCCGCGAAGCGCTGCGGTGATCCCCTGCCCGGCTCCATGCCCGTTGCCGCGAAATGCTGGCGCGTCTCGGGTGCTTCCAGCACGCGTGCGATTTCTCCGTTGAGTCGGGCCACGACATCCGGCGGAACGCCCGCGGGCCCGACGATGCCGTTCCAGGCGCTGCCCACGACCGGCGGATACCCCGCTTCGCGCATGGTCGGCACGTCGGGAATGAGCGCGCTGCGCTGCTCGCTCGCCACGGCTATCGCTCGCAATTTTCCGGATTGGATGAAGGGCAGGACGAGCGGAAGAACACTGAAGAGCATATCGACCTGCCCGCCCATGACGTCGGTCGCAGCGGGGCTGCCACCTTTGTAGGGCACGTCGAAGATGTCGACACCGGCTGCGCCCTTCATCATCTCGGTGAGCAGATGTGGAACCGAGCCGGTCGACACCAGCGCTGCGGTGAGCTTGCCCGGCTGCGCCTTCGCGAGCGCGACGAGCTCCTGCATGCTCTTGGCCGCGACACGCGGATTGACTACGAGCACGATCGGACTGTCGTTGGCGAGAATGATCGGCGTGAAGTCCTTTTCCGGATCGTACGGCAGCTTCGCGTAAAGGCTTCGACCCACGGTGACAGGACCCGGAGTTGCCATGCCGATGGTGTAGCCGTCGGCGGGCGCCTTCGCGATCATGTCGGTGCCGATGTTCCCGTTGGCACCCGGTCGGTTGTCGATCACCACCGATTGGTTGAGCGCTTCGGACAGCTTCTGAGCGATCCAGCGGGCCGCGATGTCGGTGCCGCCGCCGGCCGGATAGGGAACGATGAGGCGGATCGGCTTGTTGGGATACGGTTGCGCATGCACCGGCATGATGCACGCCCACAGCAGCACGATTGCGGCGATCGTCTTCATGGAGTCACTCCGGCGTTGCGTTGGTTCGAACCTCCGCGCGCGTTGCGATGCGCGCCGTGCAACAGCGATCGTTTGGTGCTATGGTTTTCTGCCCGCAGCACTCTCGACGAAAGCCCCGGAGGTCAGGCATGCGATATGTCCGTCTGCTGCTCGCTGCTGCGGTGGTATTGATTGCACCGATCGCATCGGCCGACACGTATCCGTCGCGACCGATCCGCATCATCGTGTCGTACGCGCCGGGCGGTGGCACCGATCTCATCGCGCGCACGCTCGCCAAGAAGCTCAACGAAGCGATGGGAGAGCCAGTCATTGTCGAGAATCATGCCGGCGCGGGCGGCAACATCGGCACCGAGCTCGTGGCCAAGGCGCCGCCGGACGGTTACATGCTGACCCTCGTGCCCAGCTCGCATGCAATCGCGCCGCTGTTCTACCCGAACCTGCCGTTCGACGTCTTCAAGGACTTCACCTTCATCGGACTCCTGGCGTCGGGGCCCAACATCGTCGTGGTCAATCCGAACGTCCCGGCGAAGTCGATCCAGGAGCTCGTGGCTCTCGCGAAGAGCAAGCCGGGCGAGCTCACGTTCGCGTCCGCGGGCGTGGGTTCGAGCACGCACCTCGCAGGCGAGTATTTCAACAGCGTAACCGGCATCAAGGCGCTCCACGTTCCGTACAAGGGCAGCTCGCAGGCGGAAGCCGACGTCGTCGGAGGACGCATCGCGTACATGGTCGACAGCATTCCTTCCGCGCTGCCCAAAGTACAGGCGGGTCAGGTTCGCGCGCTTGCGACCACGGGCAAGACGCGCTTCGCATCGCTGCCCGACGTGCCAACGGTGCAGGAGGCCGGTTTCCCGTACGAATCGTTGT
>DATKLH010000175.1:0-12219 GCA_035542515.1 Casimicrobiaceae bacterium | reverse complement strand
GCGTCTGCCCGTGCAGCAACAAGCGAAGCTCGATGTCGAAGCGCGCGGTCTCGCCGGCGAAATGCGCCTCGATCGCCTGCTCCGAGCGCGCGCGGTCCTCGGGGTGGATCGGCGATCGCGCGAGGAAGTCCGCGCGTCCATCGAACGTCGTGCCGAGAGGGAGACCGTACATCTCCAGCATGCGCGGCGACACGTAGTATTCGTCGGTGAGCATGTTCCAGTCCCAGTGACCTTCGCCCGACGCCTCCATCGCGAGCGCGTAGCGTCGTTCCGAGGACCGCAGCGCCTCCTCGGCGAGCTTGGTCGCGGTGATGTCGGTCAGCGAGCCGGTCACGCGCATGGGGCGGCCCTGATCGTCGCGAAACACCTTGCCGCGCGAGCGGACCCAGTGCAGCTCGCCCGGGCGCGGGAAGATCTGGTATTCGATCTCGTAGCGCGCGGCCCCCGACAACGTCGCCTCGCGCACGTCGGTCAACCGTTCACGGTCTTCATCGGCGATCGGCTGGCGCGCAAGCAGATCGGCGCGCGTGGCGAACCTTTCCCAGGGCGCGAAGCCGAGCATCTCCTTCATGCGCGAGGAGATGAACATCTCGTCGGTCGCAACGTTCCACTCCCAGTGTCCCTCTTCGGCGGCCTCCATCGCGCGCGCGTAGCGTTCCTCCGACACCTGCAGGGCACGTTCCGCCGCTTTGCGCTCGGTGACGTCGGTGACCGCCGCGTTCCAGCGCAGCAGCGCCCCCGATGCCTCGCGCGAGCACAGGCCGGTGAGGTGATGCCAGCGCGTCTCGCCGTGGCGAACGATGCGAATCTCCATGCCCAGGCGCGTTGCGGTTCCGGCGAAGTGCCCGTCGATCGCTCTGATGACCGCCTCGCGATCGTCGGGGTGGAACGGGAAGCGCGCGAGGAAATCGGCGCGTCCCCTGAAGGTCGTGTCGGGAGGAAAGCCGCACATCTCGAGAAAGCGCGGCGATGCGTAGAAGTCGTCGGTCGCCACGACCCATTCGGTGTGCCCGTCGCCGGCGGCGTCCATCGCGCGGGCGTAGCGCTCCTCGGATCGCCGCAACGCGTCGGTCGCCTGAGCGCGCTCGATGGCGATGCTCGCAAGATGCGACAGTCGCTCGATCTCGTTGCGCTCGGTGCGCGTGGGCACGCGCGGCTCGTGCGAATGGATGGCCAGGGTCCCGAGGACGCGTCCTTCCGATGCGACCACCGGGGTGGACCAGCAGGCCGCCACGCCGTGCTCGAGCGCGAATTGCCGATACTGCGGCCAGCGCTCGTCGTTGGCGATATCCGATGCGATGACCTGCTTGCGCACATAGGCTGCCGCGCCGCACGGGCCGCTTCCGAGCCCCACCGCCACGTCGTCCAACGCCTCGACGTAGGCTCGAGGCAGCGTCGGCGCGGCGCCCACGCGCAGCTTCTGGCGCTTGTGATCGAGCAGCATGATCGACACCAGCGCCGCGGGATCGAGCTCGTGCGCGAATCGGCACAGCGCGTCGAGCGTCATCGCGAGCGTCCCGCCCTTGGCAATCGTTTCGAGCAGGCGTTTCTCGCCTTCGAGCAGCGTCTCGTTGCGCTTGCGCTCGGTGATGTCCCTGCAGATGATGTATGCGGCGTCCTCGTCGCCCCCGAGCTGGATACGCTTGGCGGTGACGTGCGCATCGAACCGGCTGCCATCCTTGCGTTGCCGCGTAAGCTCATGCTCCACGGTACGGCCGGCAAGGAGATCGGGTTCGTCGGTGGTGCCTGCCGCCACGCTCCCGATCGGCGCGATCAGGTGCTCGAGCGGGCGCCGCATCGCCTCCTCCGCGGTGTATCCGAACATGCGCGTGAATTCGCGGTTCACCCGCACGACGCGGCCGTGGTCGAGCGTGGTCAGCGCTATGGCATCGGGCGCAAGCTCGAAGAGCTCGTCGAGGTAGGCGCGTTGCCGGCGCAGCTGTTCCTCGGCCTGTTTGCGGTCGCTGACATCGCGCAGGATGACCGTGAACAGCAGCTCGCCGTCCAGGTCGAGCTTGGAGATGGAAGCTTCCGCGGCGAATTCGCATCCGTCCTTGCGCACGCCGTACACCTCGCGCCGTTGACCCATCGCGCGCGCGATATCGGTGGAATCGGCGAAGCGCTGCATGTGCGCGCGGTGCGCGCCGGCAAACCGCGTCGGCAGCAGCCGATCGAGCGAGGTTCCGATCACTTCGTGCTGGGTGTAGCCGAAGATTTTTTCCGCGCCGTGATTGAACAGGACGATGCGCCGCGCGGCGTCGACCGAAAGGATCGCGTCCTCGGCGATCTCCACGATGCCCTCGAACCGCGCTTTCGCGGCGCGCAGCGCATCCTGGGCCTTCTTCTGCTCGGTGATATCCATCACGGCACCGACGAACTCGGCGCTGCCCGAAGCGTCGTCGATGGTGTGGGCGACCACATGAACGTGGCGCACCGAAGCGTCGGGAAGCAGGAGCCGATGCTCGTATTCGAGCACCGAGCGCTCGCGCAGCCCCTGCTCGAGCAGCGCCGCGATGCGCGCGCGATCCTCGGGATGAACGCGCTGCAGTGCCGCTTCGATGCCCGGCTGGGTACCGGGTCCCAACGCCGCGATGCGCAGCGTTTCCTCCGAGCATACGAGCTCGCGACTGTCGACCTTGATCGAGAAGCTGCCCACGTGCGCGAGCCGTTGGGCCTCGGCGAGCAGCGCTTCGTTGCGTCGCAGCGACTCGTTCGCATCGGCCAGCTCGCGTGTGCGTTGCGTGACCAGCCTTTCCAGATCGTCGTGCGCCTGGCGCAGCGCTTGCTCTGCGGTGTGACGGGTGGCGATCTCGCCTTCGAGTCGCGTGTTGTTGCGCGCGAGGTGCTCGAGCATCGTGTTCACGGTTTGCGCGAGCGTGGCGAGCGCTGGCGAATTGCGGCGCGTCGGCAAGCGGCGCGAAAGGTCGCCGCCGACGATGGCTGCGGCGGAACGCGCCATTTCGCGCACTTCGAGGGTGAGCGAACGCCTGATCAGCGCACCGATCAGCGCACCGAGCACCAGCACGATCGCCGTCGCGGCCGCGATGCCGAACCAGAAATAGTCGACCAGCGACTGGAAGCGCGCGCTTTCGCGGCCGACGAGCAGGTGATAGCCGCCCGGCAGGATGACGTGCGATGCCACCACGCGCATCGATGCATCGTTTCCGCCGACCACCAGCCCAAAGATGCCGGCCCGATCCGGAATCTGCGCCGGCCACTTCGCGAGGTTGCCCGCGATGCGCGTCCCGTCGGGGCTTGCGAGCAATGCGATCTCGTCGCGCGCGGCGTTGGCCACGCGAGCGTCGATCAGCGATGTCAGCCCGCTCGCGCCGTCGCGCGCGAACACGGCGGACATGCGCTCGATGTCGTCGCCCTGGACGTATTCCTTGAAGGTCGAGAGGTTGATGCTCCACGCGTACCACAGCGGTATCGCGAACAGCACCAGGACTGCGACGCACAGCGTGATATAGGTCGCGGCCACGCGCGAGGGCGAAAAGCGCAGGAGCTGCATCATGGGGAGCAACCCTCCATCGGACGACGCGCGGTCGAAGCGCGTACGGATTACCTGCGATGCTGCAGCAAACCGAGGACCGCGGCGAGGTCAGTCGCGGACCACGGTATCGCGAACGGCCTGGAGCAGCTCCTCGCGCGTGAACGGCTTGGGCAGCACCTTGCCGACGCGCAGTCGCTGCGCGGCGGCGCTCGAGCCGGCGAGCCCGCGCCTGAAGCGTGTCGACAGCGCGAGGATCGGGGCGGCGTAGGCGGCTCGCAAGGAGCCAATCGTATCGCTCGACGTGACCGGATTGGAAATGTCGGCGATCACCAGCTGCGGCACCACCGCAGCGGCGATGGAATCGGGCGCCGAAACCACGACACGGTAGCCGGCTTCGCCGAGCCAGCGCTCGAGCAGTTGGCGGATGAGATCGTCGGTCTCGACCACCAGGACGCAATCCCTGACTGTCACAACCTTCCTGTGGCGTAGTTTCGCCGGCGCATTGCCGTTGCATCGCGGCCGGCGGCTGGCCCTACGATCGGCTTCGCCGGGCCAAACGCCGAACCGCGCCCGCGCGTGCACCACGGTGTGCGCGCCGCGGCCTCCGTACCGATATCGGGTCTTGGGTCCTGCAACTTCCGAAAACGCATGCCGCGCTCGCGTGCAGCGGCCTGGTCGGCCGCCGAATATCGAAAGAGCATTCCACGTCCGCACCGGCTCGGCAGTGTGCCGATCTACCGCGTTTGCGTGACAATTGACACATTGCGCCGCCCGCTCGATAAACGGCGGTCGTGCGCATGCTCCAGCGTCGTCGCAAAATGGTCGCCATGGCGCCTCAACCCATGCAGGAAGCCGCGAACGGGCACACGCCCACGCACGTACTGGTGATCGACGACGATCCGTTGGTGCGCCGGATGATTGCCGATTACCTCGGTGACCACGACATCGCCGTCACGGCGCTGCCGAACGCACGCGAGATCGATCAGGCCATGGCGCAGCGCACCGTCGACCTCGTGATCCTCGACCTCAAGCTGCCCGGCGAGGATGGCATGAACGTTGCGCAAAAGCTCCGCGCAGCCTCCGACATCCCCATCATCATGCTGACCGGCCGCAAGGACGAGGCCGATCGCGTCATGGGCCTCGAGCTCGGTGCCGACGACTACCTGACCAAGCCGTTCTCGCCGCGCGAGCTGCTCGCGCGCATCCGCGCGCTGCTCAGGCGCTCGCGTGCGCGTGAGCCGATTGCCGACAAGCTGGCTCGCGTGCGGGCGTATCGCTTCGCCGGCTGGGAGCTCAACGTGCGATTGCGGCGTCTCAAGTCGCCGCTTGGCATCGCGGTCCCGATCACCAACAGCGAGTTCAATCTGTTGGTCGCGTTCCTCACCGCGCCGCAGCGGATCCTCTCGCGCGAGCAGCTCCTCGATGCTTCGCGGCTGCACAACGACGAGGTCTACGACCGCTCGGTCGACGTTCAGGTGGGTCGACTGCGCAAGAAGATCGACGATCGGGTGTCGAGCACGCCCCTCATCCGCACCGAGCGTGGCGCGGGTTACGTCTTTACTGCGGTCGTCGAAGCCGTTCGCTGATCTCGCGCGTTACGGTGTCGCGGGGCGGCCACCCCCCCGCATGGGCGAACAGCACGAGGGCTCGGAACCTCCTGCGCCGACGTTGTGAATCAGCGTCCCCGTCACTTCCGCCGAAGGCCACGGAAGTGGAGCGACATTTTTCCGCACGCGGAAGCGGCAGGGAAAATCATCTAGCGCGCCAGGATAATCGACCGGGTATTGACCGCCGTCGGCCCGCGCGGAACATCGTGGATGTAGATTGCCGAGTCGAGCCTGTCGGGTGGAGCGCTCGCAGGCCCTGGCAACATGAAGCGCATCGCGATCGTCGCAGCGGTCCTCGATCGAATACGCACCAACGGACTTGCACAAGGCGACGATCATGGCGAATCACCTGGCAGCCACCCTCAAGGGACTGTTTGGCTCGGCGCTGGGACGACACGTCGAGCAACGCGCCCGCGCCGCCTCTGGCGCAGCAAACCAGACACCGCGGCGACCCATCCGTTGGCTCCGTTGGCTCGCCTACGCGCTTGGCGCGTGGGTGCTGCTCCTCATCGCGGCCTGGCTCGCGGTTCCGCCGATCGTCCGCGGACAGGCGGAGTCGCGCCTCACGCGGCTGCTCGACCGTCGCGTGACGGTCGAATCGGTGAGCTTCGATCCGTTCGACCTGCGCCTCGCCTTGCACCATGTGGCGATCGCCGATCGCGCTGGCGATGTGCCGTTGTTGACGCTCGACGCGCTGACCACCGACGTATCGGCGGCTTCGATCTGGCATCGCGCGCCGGTGTTCGACGCGGTGAAGCTCACGCGTCCGAGCATCTTCATCGCCCGCGATCGCGACGGCCGCTACAGCATCCAGGATCTCATCGACAAGGCGCTCGCGCCTTCGGATGCGCCGCCGGCACGATTCTCCCTCAACAACGTGGAAATCGAGCACGGGTCGATCACCTTCGACGACCGCGTCACGCAGCGCAAGCACGTCGTCGCCGATCTCGACCTCGGCGTCCCGTTCCTCTCGTCGCTGCCGTACGAAACGACGATCAACGTCACGCCGCGCGTCGCCGGAACGCTCAACGGATCGCACTTCGCGCTGGGCGGTTCCACGACGCCGTTCACCCAGCGTCACGAGGCGACGCTCGACGTCGATATCGACGCCATCCCGCTATCGACCTATATCGCATACCTGCCAGCCGTGCCGCGGTTTGTGCTCGCCAGCGGCGACCTCACGACACGTTTGCAGATCGCATTCGTCGGCGGCCAGCCGCCAGAGCGCCGGCTCGAGCTGCGCGGCACGGCCGCGCTCGACCGCCTCGCCATCAACCGTGGCGATGGATCGGCGCTGGCCGCCGCGCGCCACATCGCCGTTGCGATCGACCGTATCGATCTCATCGGGAGCGACGCACGGATCGCGACGGTCAGCGTCGATACGCCCAGCGTCGACATCAAGCGACTCGCGAGCGGCGCATTGGAATGGACGCAGCCGCTGTTCGAAACGCCGCCGCGCGCCGTGGCGCAGCCGTCGTCCAACGCCGCTGCGAGGTCGTGGCAATTCCGCATCGGCAGGTTCGCGCTGAACGACGGCACGGTGGCGCTGGCCGACGAGTCGTCGGGCTTCAAGTCGACCCTGGTGGACCTCGCTGTCGACGCATCGAACCTCACGCTGCAAGCCGGAGAGAAAGCGCACGTCAAAGTCGGTTTCGTCACCTCGGATCGGATCGCGACGTTCACCGGCGAGGCCGATGTCGAGCCGGCCGTGCCCGCCGCAACCGGACGGTTCGCGCTGACCAGGTTCTCGCTCGGCTTGCTCTTCCCCTACTACAAGTCGGCGCTTGCCGTCGACGTTCAAAAGGGTTCGCTCGACCTTGCATCCGCGTTCGCGCTCGACGCCTCCGGCGATCTGCGCTTGAGCGAGGGCGAAGCGACGATCTCGGATCTCATGCTGGCGCTCCCCGGCAATCGCAATCCACTATGGCGCATGCCACAACTGACCGCTCACGGCATCGACGCCGACGTGAAGGCGCACAAGGTCGGCATCGCCGAGCTCCAGGGTCAAGGCGCCTCGTTGCGGCTGATCCGCGAGCACGATGGCTCGCTCGAGATGGCGCGCTTCCTGCGCCCGGGCTCGCGCGACA
The DNA here is from genome assembly GCA_035542515.1 of Casimicrobiaceae bacterium. Classification (GTDB taxonomy): domain Bacteria; phylum Pseudomonadota; class Gammaproteobacteria; order Burkholderiales; family Casimicrobiaceae; genus VBCG01. Next base: position 5,032 of record DATKLH010000175.1, on the reverse strand, counting down.
CCACGTCGAGCGAATCGGCGCCGTGGATCGTGCTTGCCCGGAAACTCGCGCTCGGACGTGTAGCGATCGACTTCGAGGATCGCGTTCCGGAGCCGGCGGTGAAACTCCCGCTGCGCGAGCTCGCGCTCGGCGCGAGCGACGTTGGCAACGCACCCGGAATGAAGTCCAACGTCACGCTGCGAACCCAGGTGGGGCGCCGCGGACGCGTCTGGTTCGCCGGAGCCGTCGCTACGCATCCGTTGCGAATCAACGGGCAGGTCGATGGGTCGGAGCTTGCGCTCGCGCCACTGCAACCGTACGTCGAACCTTACGTGAACGTCGTCGTCACCGACGGCACGGTTGCCGCGAAGGGACGCGCGGCGGTGGAGGTGCCCGAGGAAGGCGCGCTACGTGCGACCTGGACCGGCGAGGTTGCCGTAACCGATTTCGCGGCGCTCGACAAGCCGACGTCGAGCGATCTCGCACGCTGGAAGACTTTCACCGTCGAAGGCATGGAGATCGGCACTGCGCCTTTCCACGCAAGCATCGGTCGCATCGCGCTCGCGGATTTCTATGCGCGCGCCATCGTGTACTCGGATGGAACGCTCAACCTGGTTCGACTCGTCACGCCGGGCGCGACCGCTGCACCGGAGCCGAGCGCGGAGCCCCAGGTGACGCGCGAAGCGCCGCTCGAGGTCCGGCACGACGCGCTGCCGATTTCCATCGGCAGCATCGATTTCGAGCGCGGCAACGTCAACCTGTCCGATTACTTCGTCAAGCCGAACTACTCGGTCAATCTCACCGGCGTGACGGGCAAGGTGTCGACCATGTCGGCGGAACAGGCGGGCAATGTCGCGGTGGCTGCGAGCGTGGACGACAGCGCCCCGGTGGAAATCCAGGGCCGTATCGATCCATTCGCGAAGGAGCTGTCGCTCGACATCGCCGCGAAGGCGCGTGACGTCGATCTGCCGCCGCTCACGCCCTACGCGCTGAAGTATGCCGGCTACGGCATCGAAAAAGGCAAGCTCACCTTCGACGTGCACTACCAGCTCGAGAACCGGAAGCTCTCCGCCGAGAATCATCTGGTGCTCAACCAGCTCACCTTCGGGCAGCACGTCGACAGTCCCACCGCTACCAAGCTTCCGGTGTTGCTTGCCGTCTCGTTGCTCAAGGACGCCAACGGCGTGATCGACATCCACCTGCCGATCGCGGGCTCCATCGATGACCCGAAGTTCTCCGTGGGCGGACTGATCGTCCAGGTGATCGTGAACCTGCTCACCAAGGCCGCGACGGCACCGTTCGCCTTGCTGTCGTCGATGTTCGGCGGTGGCGAGGAGCTTTCGACGCTGGAGTTCGCCAACGGCAGCGCAGCGATCGGCCCGGACATGCAGCGGCGCGTCGCGACGCTCGCGAAGGCCCTCGTCGCGCGGCCCGCGCTCAAGCTCACGATCGGCGGCCATGCCGACCCGGTCGCGGACCGCGAGGCATTGCGCCGTGCCGCGGTGGACGACGCCATGAAGCGTGCAAAGATGAAGTCGCTGGCCAAGGAAGGCGCGGCGCCCGCTTCGCTCGACCAGGTGAGCATCGGCGCCGAAGAACGCGATCGGTGGCTGCGGGAAGCGTATCGCGAGGCACCGCTGCCCGATCGTCCGCGCAACGTATTCGGCATTCTGAAGGACGTGCCGCCGGCCGAGATGGAAGCGATGCTACTGGCCCATGCCAGCGTCGATGACGAAGCATTGCGATTGCTCGCGACGGCGCGCGCACAGGCCGTGAAGAACGCGATCGCCACCAGTGGCGTGCCAGCCGATCGACTGTTCCTCGTCGCGCCGCGAGTGGGGACGGATGCTGCAGGCAAGGCCGGAGCAGGGGCGTTGGCGCGAGTCGATCTCAGTCTCGGCTGAATCCGCGCGAGCGAACGCGCACCGGAGCTTCCTTGCGGCGCGCAGTAGAGCGCGCGCGATGCGGCGCGTTCGCGATCCACATCGCCCTTCGACCCGCCATCACCGGTGCATCGCCGCGCGTTCGAGTGGACATCCGGCGCCGCCTCGGGTAGCGTGCCGTTCGCGACGAATGCCGGTGCGCGCAACCAGGGGCGCCTTCGGGAAGGAGGTTTTCTCGTGCGCTCTTGCGGGACCCGTTTGCGAACAACCTCGCGCATCGTGGCTTCGATCGGCCGTTCGCCGGCACAAGGCCCGATCCAGCGATGAGCGAGGGCCGCCCCACGGGACTGCGGTCGGTTGCTTCGACCGTGCGCGTCGAGGCATGCGCCGAAGCTCGCGGAGGCGCGCGGCGTTCCGGCGAGCTTCGCACCCTGGACGATCTCCCCGGCCCGCGCGGCTGGCCGCTGCTTGGCAATCTCCCCCATCTCGAAGTCGCTCGCGCGCACACCATCCTGTCGCGCTGGGCGAGCGAATTCGGCCCGTTCTACCGTTTCCGCGTTGCGCATCGCAACGCGGTCGCGATCGCCGATCCCGATCTGATCAACGAAGTGTTGCGCGATCGCCCGGTGCGGTTCCGCCGCATCAGCCTGATCAAGGACGCGATCCTCGACCTTGGTGTCGAAGGCGTGTTCACCGCGGAAGGGACGAGCTGGCGCCGTCAGCGCAAGCTTGCGATGCACGCGCTGAATACCGAGCACCTGCGGGCGTTCTTCGATCGCCTCGAACAGGTCACTGCGCGGTTGCAGCGTCGCTGGGAGCGTGCCGCCGAAAGCGGCGCGCGGATCGATGCGCAGGGCGATCTGATGCGCTTCACCATCGACGTCACCAGTGGCCTCGCGTTCGGCACCGATCTCAATACGCTCGAGACCGAAGGCGACATCATCCAGCAGCATCTGGACAAGGTCTTTCCCGCGCTGGCGCGGCGGATCTTCGCGCCGTTTCCATATTGGCGCTGGTTCAGGCTCCCCGCGGATCGCAAAGTGGATGCGGCAATGCGTCGGGTGCTCGCGCTGGTCAACGAGCTTGTCACCGGCGCGCGCGCCCGCGTCGCGAATGCCCCGCAGGGAACCAAGCCCGGCAATTTCCTCGATGCCATGGTGATGGCGCAAAGCGATGACGCCGCTGCGTTCACCGATGCCGAGCTGGTGGGCAACACGCTGACGATGCTGCTGGCCGGAGAGGACACCACCGCGAACTCGCTCGCGTGGCTGATGCACCTGATGGTGGAGCATCCCGACGTGCAGGCGCGAATGCGCGAAGAAGCCGATCGCGTACTGCGCAGCGCGCCACGTCCGCCGGATTACGCAAGCACCGAGGCACTGCGCTACATCGAGGCAGCCGCGCACGAAGCCATGCGGGTGTTGCCGGTGGCGCCGCTACAGGGCGCGGAGCCGAACGAGGATACGGTGATCGGCGATGTTCGGGTTCCGCGGGGAACGCCGATCTATCTGCTGACGGCCCACATCGCCACATCCACCGCGAACTTTCGCGATGGGCAGGCGTTTCGCCCCGAGCGCTGGCTCGAAGCGGGCGGTCGCAGTGCCATTGGACACAATCTCCACGCGTTCCTGCCGTTTGGCGCCGGGCCGCGCTTTTGTCCTGGGCGCCATCTTGCAATGCTTGAGATCAAGATGGTCGCGGCGATGCTTTGCCGCAACTTCGAAGTCGGGCGCTATCCCTCGGCGCCGCCGCCCGAGCAGCTCTTCTCCTTCACGATGATGCCGCGGAACCTGTTCGTGATGCTGAAACGTCGAGGCACGCCTCCGGCTTGAGCTGTTCCACGGGCAGGTTGGAGCTGCGCCGGACGCGTGCCCGGTCGGACGCCGCAGCTGGACCCTGGGGCCACAATGCTTACGATTCGATCTCGCCGGCAGCACCTCGCCGCAGTGCGACCTGCCGCCACGCGAAACGGCCTGCCGGAACGATGCAATTCACCGGCCGCTTCCCGATGGACCGCAAGGTACACAACGACCTCGAGGACCAGCGTCGGAACGGTGTGAAGACCACGGTGCGTTTCCTCATGGCCATTCCGGTCGAGGTCGACCCGACCGACGACATGACTTGACACGGCGGTCGGTGCTTCATTCGGCGCCTGACCGATGGTCGTTCGACGGCTCTGGTCGGCCCTGCCACTATCGTGCAACGGCACCTCCTTCGGTAGACTAGCGCCGGTCGCGCGGCCGGCGGGCTTGCGCGCGGGCTGGTCGTGACGGACTGGCAACTTGCCCGACCGGTCGCACCTTTCGAAGCGTAGAGCCCCGAGCCCTCGATGCCGAGCCAAGGACGCACCAGACCGCAGTCGAAGCGACGTGTTGTGCGGTCGCCCGCCGCGCAGCGCTCGCCTGCGTTCGATCAGCTCGCCGTGATCGAGAGCATCCAGCAGGGTATCGCGTCGAAGCTCGACTTCCAGGGCATCGTCGATCTCGTCGGCGACAAGCTGCGGAAGGTGTTCGAGACCGGCGACATCGGCATCTGGTGGTGGGACGCCAACACGCACGTCGCGCATCCGCTTTATCTGATGGAGCACGGGGTACGCCTGGCGGGTGCGCCTTTTCCCGTCGATCAGAGTCCAGCCGCCCAACGGCTCGCGGCGGGCGAGGTGGTTGTTGCGAACAACCGCGCAGAGTATGCAAGACGCGGCTTCGTCGTCATGCCGGGAAGCGACCAGGGCCATTCGTGCGCCGGCGTACCGATCGTCGCCGGCGACCGCGTGATCGGGTCGGTCCTGCTCGAAAACCACGAGCGCGAGAATGCGTTCGGCGTCTCCGAAGTGCGGCTGTTGAACGCGATCACGGCTTCGATGGGCATCGCCTTGGAGAACGCGCGCCTGTTCAGCGAGACGCAGGATGCGCTCGCCCGCCAGACCGCGACGGCCGACATCCTTCGTGTCATCAGCCGCTCTCCGACCGACGTACAGCCCGTGTTCGACGCGATCGCGGAGCGCGCGCGCGTGCTGTGCAACGCGATCGCAAGCGGCGTGTTGCGGTACGACGGCGAATGGGTGCACATGGTGGCCTACCAGGGCGTCTCCGCCGAGGCCGACGAGGCGATGCGCAGCGTTTTCCCGATGCGTCCGGGGGCGATGGCAACCACCGCCGCGAAAGCCATCC
>DATKLH010000174.1:0-9433 GCA_035542515.1 Casimicrobiaceae bacterium | reverse complement strand
CCATGCCCTGCACGTAACTCCGAACGGAGCAGCAGAACGCGATTGGCCGGATAGCGTGGCGAGAACTCGCTCGCCGCGGTCGCGTCGCCGGTCAACGCCTGCGTGATCAGCTCGACCGACCGGCGATCATTGGCAGCAGCGGTGGTGCGCGCGTCAACCTCGGCTGGCCCGCGGCCGGCGTGAACATAAAGCTTCCGAGCAATCGGGACGGGCTCGACCATGTCGGCGGCACGGATGCAGAAGTCCCAGCCACGATCCGCGCCGAGCTCGCGAAAACCGCCGACGTCCCGGAAGACGTCGCGATGCACGAACAGGTTGCCCGCCGGACCGATGACGTCGCGACCGAGGAGCGTGAACGCGACCGGGTCGTGGGCGAGGAACTCGCGCGGCTGCACAGCGGTGCCCGGACTCGATGCGGACATATCGATTGCATCGCGCATCGCATCGACGTAGGCGACCTGTGAAAAACCCCAGGCCGGGACGCTACGCACAATGCCGTGCACCATCCGCTCGATACGGTCGGGCGTGAACGCATCGTCGGCATGCAGAAACGCGAGGTAAGGTCCTTGAGCGTGCGCGGCGGCGTGATTTGCAGCAAGCGCGACACCCTGGTGTTCGGTGCGCAGGAGGCGTGCTGGAATGCGCAGCCGGGCAAGCGCTTGTTCGCACGCGCGCACGGTATCGTCGGTCGAACCATCGTCGACGACCACGAGGTCGAGGTCGGCGTAGGTTTGAGCGCCGACCGATGCGATCGCGTGTCCAATGCTCTGCGCCTGGTTGCAAACCGGGAGCACGACACTAACGTGCGTCGTGACGCATGCGCTCGATGCGAGCTCGCGCTGGCGCGCGCGAAAGGCCGCGACCATCGCCTCCTGACGCACGTTCGCTTCGGGTGCGATGAGCTTGGCCAGCACCAGCCCCATGTTCTGGCGCAGCATCGGATCGCTCCATCCGGTTCGCTCCGCCGCTTGCCATACCGCATCGAGCGCCTCCCGGTAGTGACGTCGCTCGAATGCCACCATGCCCAGCATATGCAGCGATTCGACGTCATCCGGATCGAGCTCGAGGGCGCGGCGATAGAGCGTCTCGGCTTGACGCAGCGATCCCGACCGGTGGGCGCTCAACGCCTCGAGATGCAACGGCGACGGTGCCGCAAGCGGCGCTCGCGACTGCGCGAATGGCGCCGTCGAGGTTCGCATCGGTGTCGGGGGCGCTGCCTGCACCTCGAGCCGGCCGTGGCAATGCTTGTACCGCTTGCCGCTCCCGCATGCACAAAGCTCGTTGCGACTCATCGATGCGTGTCTCGCCGTTCCTCGAATGCGCCGGGAGGCGATCCACCGACCGGCGCTGCGTGAGAGCCGCTCCCGATCGCGCCACCCACGCGAATCAACGGCGCCAAGGATAGCGCGTCCGACCTGCGCCGCCCTCGACCGGCCGCACGCAAACGGCGACGCACGTTCGACGTGCGCTATGATCGAACGCAAGATTCGCAGCAGCGCAGCGGCGCATCATTCGACACGGTCGACCAGCTGCGCTGCCCGCAGGAGGGAACCGCCATGCCCGATGCCGTCTGCCGTTACCCCATTCCGAGTCTCGCCGAGATGCCTGCCGATGTGCGCGAGCGCATCGAAGCGGTCGGCGCGAAGGCCGGCTTCGTTCCCAACGTGTTCCTCGCGCTGGCGCGGCGGCCCGAGGAATTTCGAGCGTTCTTCGCCTACCACGACGCGCTGCTGCTGCGCGAAGGCGGGCTGACCAAAGCGGAACGCGAGATGATCGTCGTCGCGACCTCGGGCGCGAACGATTGTCCCTACTGCGTGGTCGCGCACGGGGCGATCCTGCGCATCTACGCGAAGAATCCGCACATCGCCGACCTGGTCGCGGTGAACTACCGCAAAGCGGACATCTCGGAGCGGCAAAAGGCGATGCTGGCGTTCGCGATCAAGGTGGCGACGCGCAGCGCGGAAATCGACGAGCCCGACTACGCCGTGCTGCGCGAGCACGGCTTCGACGACGAGGACATCTGGGACATCGGCAACATCGCAGCACTGTTCGCGCTGTCCAATCGGATGGCGAACCTCATCGCGCTCAAGCCCAATCCGGAGTTCTACCTGCTCGGCCGCGGCCCCAAAAAAGGGTGACCGCATAGGGCGCCCCGAACAAGAGCTTCGGGGCGACGCGCTTGCGCGTTCAGCCGCGCAGCGCCGTGACGAGGTTGCGGATCTCCTCGGCGGAGGCATGCACCACGTGGAGCACATCGGCGTTGTCGACGGCCGCGTGATTGCGCGTGGCAGGCTTCGGATAGCGGGGCGGGCTCGCGCGCAGCGCCAGGCGGTCGGCAATCGCGACGACGTCGACGAGGTGACGCGCCGGCACGTTGGGAGTGTGGTGCTCGTGCTCCGCCACCGCCGTCAGCGTCGCGTCCGACAGCGAGAACTCGTGCAGCACCGCCTGGCCGATCGCCGGGTGCCATTCGAGGATCAGCTCGTCGAGCTGCTCGGGGCTGGCGACGAGCTCGGGCGACTGGCTCGCGCGCGCGAGAAGGTAGAACGAACCGATGTCGTGCACGAGCCCGGCGAACAGCGCCTCGTCGGGATTCAGGCGCGCGACACCCCGCGCCAGGACGAAGCTGATCGCGCCGACCTCGAGGCTGTGGCGCCAGATCCATTCGGCGTGGGTGTGAAAGACCTGCACGTCGCGCGCGGCACGCAGCTGTTCCATCGCGAGCGCGACGGCGGTCGAGCGAACCACGTCCGATCCGACGCGCAACAGCGCACTGCGGACGTCCGAGATGTTGCGGCCCGTCGGGTTCAGCGCGGCCGAGTTGGCGATCTTGATGATGCGCGCAGCGAGCAGGGGTTCGGCCATGACCACGCGCGCCAGTCGATCGGCGTCCATCGACTCGTCGGCCAGCGCGTTGCGCACACGCAGCGTCGCACCTGTGAACGTCGGGAACGAGATCTTCCCGTTCGACAGGTCCGAGGTGAGTACCTGCAGGAATGAATACGCGCGCTGGCTGTCCTGCGAACCCGGTTCCATCACGCCAAAGCCTCCTCGTGCTACAGCATGACACTCCGAGCGCGCCAAGGCGTCAAGGTCCAACACGACTTCGAGGTCGCACTCGCATCCGCGGCTGATGCCGAACGGCCCTGCCGCCGCGCTGCTCGGCCGCGAGTGTTGCACGAAACCGATCGCCGGATCGCGCTCCGCACTCGACGTCGCGAGCGCACATCGCGACACTCGTAGTCAACAATTCGCGGCGCGACATCGTGCATTGGATACGATGATCGGCGGTCGAGCGGTGCTCGAGGCCGTCGTTGCGCGCTGGACGCGGCGGCGCGATTGAACTGGCAATCGCCACTGATGCGATGCGTCGCGATGCTGCAGCCTGGAAGCTTCGCGCAAGCGCGCCGCGCTCGATAGCGCCTTGGCGCAAAGGCGCAACGGACCGGAAAAGCGCGCGATCAGGACGTCAATTGGTGCGCCCAGCGGAATGCCTGGGCTTGCAGCGGCGCGAGCGTGGCAAGATCGAGATTGGGCAGTCGCTCGATGGCGCAACTGAGCGTCGGGCGGTCGTCGCGTTCCAGGGCTTCGGTGAGTGTGAGCAGGTCGGCGATCTGGCCGCGCCGCGTGAGCAGCGCGCCGGCGACCGGCGGGGGCAACTCGAGCTCGCGCAGGATCTCCGAGTGCGGCATGTCCAGCACGATGTCCATGAGCGACAGGATGCCGGTCATGAACGACTGTTCGCTGATCGGGGCGGGCGCACCGGACATCTCGCTTGCGAGCAGCTCCATCAGCTTGCCGCGAACCGCGGCGAGCTGGAGCAGCGGAGTGCGGAGCGCGCCGTTGCTGCGATCCGCGGTGTAGAGCATGAGCTGCAACCAGACTTGCAGCTGACGCCGGCCGAGCAGGATCAGCGCGTGGCGCAGCGACGTCACTTGCTGCCTCATCCCGGCGGCCGCGGAGTTGACCAGGCGCAGCAGGTTCAGCGTGAGCGCCGGATGGTGCTTGAACTCCTCCTCGATCTGGCGGATCTCGCTGTCGGCCATGACCAGCGAAAGCAGCCGCAGCAAGGCGAGGTTGGCCGGCTTGGCACGCTTGGCGGTCAGCAGTTGCGGGCGCGCGAAGTGAAACCCCTGGAACAATTCGATGCCCAGGGCCTTCGCCTGCTCGAACTGCGTCGGCGACTCGATCTTCTCCGCGACCATGCGGACCGGGTGCTTGCGCACCATCTTGACAATCACCGGAACCAGCAGCGGATCCACGCGGGTGAAGTCGATCTTGACCATGTCCACCGCGGGCAACAGCCTGCTGCGCTCGTCGAGGTTGCCAACGAACCCGTCCAGCGCGATGCGATAGCCCTTGGCACGCAACTCGTTACAGCGCTGCTCGGTGGACCCGTCGAGCACGCGCTCCTCGAGAAGCTCCAGCACCACGCGTTTGGGCGGAAGCGTCTCGACCAGCTCGCTGGTCAGGAATTCGGTGTCGACGTTCAGGTAGCCATCCAGGGAGCCGAGCACCTCGCTCACGCCGAGCTCGCCGAAGGCGTTGGCGATGACCGTGGAAGTGGCAAGCACGCTGTCGTCGTGATCGGCGACCTCGGCTGGCGAGGAGCGGAAGAGCAGTTCGTAACCAACGAGGCTGCCCGCGAGGTCGACGATGGGCTGGCGGGCAAGGTAGATCGAATCTGAGCTCATGGATCGAGGGATCGAATGCTGCGCAGGACGGCTCACCGGGTCGCGCGGGCGGCGCGACAGCCGGCGTTTGACCGGGCGTCAGTAGTAGGGATATCGGCTCCGCGCCTGAGAAATGGAGTGTGGTCTACGCGACTTGATGCACGTTTTGGGCCATTCCTGCAGCGTAAGCGGTTCTTGCGTAGAATTTCCTACGCCGCAAGGCACCCTCGCGCTTCGATGCCCACTGCTCCCGTTGCCCCTTCCCTCGCCGTCCTGATTGTCGAGGACAACCCCGACGATCACACGCTGGTCCGCGCGGCCTTGCGCGGGCTTGGCGCGACGGTGAGCGATCGGCGTGTCGACAACCCCGAGGAGCTCAAGGCCGCGCTCGAGTCGAACACCTGGGACGTCGTGGTCTCGGACCATCGCCTGCCGCGCATGAGCTCGCGTGACGCGCTGCGCATCGTGCGCGCGCACGACCCGACGCTGCCGTTCGTCATCGTCTCGGGCGAGCTCGCCGCGCAGGCCGCGGTGCTTGCCATGCAGGCCGGCGCGGATGGTTACGTGGGCAAGGACCACCTCGACAGCCTCGCGCCCGCGGTCACGCGCGCACTCGAGGCCGCAGCGCTGCGTCGCCGTGAGCGCGATGCAGCAGCCGCCCTGGCGCGCAGCGAAGGACGCTTGCGTACCCTCGCTGCGAACCTCCCCGGCATCGTCCTGCAGTTCCGCTGGCACGATGGCCGGCTGGAATTCACCTACGCGAGCGATGGTGCGAGCCGCATGCTCGGGCTCGATCCGGCGCGCCTTCAACAGGACTCCGAAGCGTGGTTCGACGCCATGCCAGAAGATCAGGCATGGTCGTTGCGCACGCGGCTGGAGGAAGCGGTCCTACGCGGCAGCGAACTGCGTTGGGCCGGCTGCATCCATCGCTCCGACGGCCAGCTCGTGTGGATCGAGATCGCGGCAAGCCAGCGCGAGATCGAGCCGGGCGAGATCGGCTGGGATGCGATCGTGTCGGACATCACCGCGCAGAAGGCCGCCGAGGCCGCGCTGGTGCAGTCGCGGGAGGAGTTGCGCACGCTGACCGCCCACCTCGCCGTGGTACGCGAGCAGGAACGCGAGCGCATCGCGCGCGAGCTGCACGACGAGGTAGGGAGCACGCTGACCGCGCTCAAGATCGAGCTCGCGCTGGTGCGCAACGCGATCAAGTCGCCTTCGGCGCTGCTCGCGCCGCTGCAGCGCGCCGGTCAGCTGCTCGAATCCGCGATCATGGTGAGCACGCGCATCATGCACGACCTGCGGCCGGGAATTCTCGATCAGGGTCTCATCGCGGCGCTCGAATGGCAGGCGCGCAGTTTCGAGCAGCGCATGGGCCTCGCCTGCGACTTCACTTCGAGCCACGAGGACATTCCGCTGTCGCGCGAGCAGTCGATCACGCTGTTTCGCATCTGCCAGGAGGCGCTCAACAACGTCGCGAAGCATGCGCAGGCGCGCTCGGTGTCGGTGCGTCTCAACGCCGGTGACGGCAGCTTGACCATGCAGATCAGCGACGACGGACGCGGCATCAGCAAGGCCGATCTCGCGCGCTCGGACCGCTTCGGCCTGCGCGGCATGCGCGAGCGCGCCGACGCGCTGGGCGGTAGCGTGAGCATCGAGCCGCGCGAAGGCGGTGGATCGCGCGTGACGGTGGTGCTTCCGCTGGCGCCCGAAGAGGTCGGCGCCGACGAAGCGCTGCAGCCCGAATGATCCGCGTCCTCATCGCCGACGACCACGCCGTGGTGCGCGTGGGACTGCGTCACATCCTCGAAGCCGAGGACGACATCAGCGTCGTGGGCGAGGTCGCCAACCACGGCGAGGTCATCAAGTGGCTGCGCGAATCGACCTGCGACGTGCTGCTGATCGACATCGCGATGCCGGGCAAGAACGGCATCGAAACGCTCAAGCAGGTGCGCGGCGAATGGGCCAAGCTGCCGGTGCTGATGCTGAGCGCTTATCCGGAAGACCAATACGGGTTTCGCGCGCTGAAGGCCGGTGCATCGGGCTATCTCACCAAGGTTGCCGCGGCGGATCTTCTGGTGGCGGCGGTGCGCCAGGTGCATCGCGGCCGGCGCTACATCACGCCCGAGCTCGCCGAAACGCTGGTCGAGGCGTTCGATCGCGATACCGAGATCGAGCCGCACGCGCTGCTGTCCGACCGCGAGTTCCAGGTGCTGAAGCTCATCGCGAGCGGCAAGGCGCTCGCTGAAATCGGCGCGGAGCTCGCGTTATCGCCCAAGACGGTGAGCGTCTATCGCACGCGCCTGCTGGCCAAGCTCGGGCTGCAGACCAACGCGGGATTGACACGCTACGCGGTGGAGCACGGGCTGCTGGAGTAGCCAGCGACGGCCGGCGTCAAAAGCGTCGTTGCTTGTCATGTCCCAGACGCGCGCCGTAGACATGTCGTTGCCAAAGCGGTTGTGAGGCGCACCCTATCTACCGACTACTGACTATCAACTATCAATATCAACGATCGACTACCAACTACTAGCAACGCCCTTTGTTCCTCCACTACGCCGTCGCCACCCTGTTCTTGCCCGCCTGCTTCGCCTGATAGAGCGCCGTGTCGGCACGCGCGATCACCGCGTCGCGCGCTTCGCCGGGCACCCACTGCGCAACGCCCGCGCTGAAGGTGATGAGCACGTGCTCGTCGTGGTCGAGGAACAGGTGCTTGGTGAGCTGGCGTTGCGCACGCACCATGACGCCTGCGGCGTCGCTGAGCTCGGTCTCCGGCAGCAACACGACGAACTCCTCGCCACCATAGCGACAGATCACATCGGTCGGCCGCAGCGAGCGCCGCACGATGCGCGCGAGATGCACCAGCGCGTTGTCGCCGGCGGCGTGCCCGAGGCGGTCGTTGAGCTTCTTGAAGTCGTCGATGTCGAGCAGCGCCAGGCATAGCGGCCGCGCATGCCGTTCCGCACGCGCGACCTCGCTGTCGAAAGCGCGCGCGAGTCCGCGACGATTCAGCAAATGCGTGAGATCGTCCTCGTGCACGCGATCGGACAGCGCCGCCATCTCGCTTTCGAGCTTGTGGATCTTGTCCTGGCATTCGTCCACGCGGTGGCGGCTCGCGATCAACTCGTCGCGCGTGCGTGCCAGGTCGGATTGCAGGCCACGCGTGTCGCCCATTACATCGCGCACCACGTCGGACAGCGACGCGAGGTCGTCGGCCTTCTGGATGCGTGTCGCGTAGCCGCTCAACCGCTCGTGATAGCCGCCGTAGTCGTCGGCGAGCGAGGCCAGACGCTCGACGAAGGTGCTGACCATGTCGCGCAGGGCGCTCTTGGCTTCGTCGAGGCTGTGCTTGAGCACGCCCTGCTTGAGCGTGATGTCGCGCATCGCACGCTCGAGCGCCACGATGGTCGGCATGTCGACCGGTCCTTGCGCGAGCGCGGTGATCGCGTTGAGCTGCCCGCGCAGCCAGGTGTCGCTGCCGACGAGCTCGGTCAGATTGAGCGCGAGCATCCGCAGCAGGCGCAGCAGGCCATGCTGCACTTCGCGATAGTCTTCGGTGACGCGCTCGAGGCCCAGCAGCAAGCCCTTGAGCCGTTGCGCCAGAGTGGCGATCTCGGCCGGATCGCGCGCAATGCGAACCGACGCGGCGATGTCGACGGCCTCGCGCACCATCTCGGGCGGATAACCGAGCGGCTCGACGATGGCCGCGCTCAGCACAGCGGCAAGCAGCTCGCGCCAGCTGACGGCGATCGGCGTGTCGCCACGTGCCGAATCGGGACCAGCCGAGCGCGCTTCCTCCTGCGAATGCTGAGCGGCGGTCGCCATGGCCGCGTCGCGCCAGGTGCGGACCAGTCCCTGCAAGCGCACGGCGAGCTGCTCCGGCTTTTCGGCGAACGCGGTCAGCACATGATCGAGCGCCTCGCGCTTGCGCGCTTGGGTGAACTCGCCGGATCGCAGCTCCCATTCGCGCATCAGCTCGCGAATGAGCGCGCTCCATTCGGGCGACGATTCACCATTGGCGCCGCGACGTGCGCACAGACGCTGCAAGACCTGCTTGGCGCGGGGCCAGTCGAACGCATCGATGCAGGTCCGCAGCTCGGCGGCATCGCGACGCTGGCGCACGTCGCCATCGATCTGCTCGGCGAGCTCGCGCAGCACGGTCGCGGCGCCGTAGGCATCCGGCGTCCCGCCCGGCGCTGCGATGGCCTGATAGGCACGCGCATAGTGATCCGGCGTCGGAGGCAGCCGGCTTTGGGCCAGATGACGCAATGCTTCGCGCGCGATCGCGATCGTGCTCGCGTGAGCGGGGACCGTTGCCATGTCGTTGTTGTTTTCCACGATCGGTTGGCGCGCAATTGAGGGGGCCGCGGACAGCCGCAGGGCCTGTTACAGGTAGTCGAACAGCGAGAGTCCAGTCACCTTTGCAAAGGATTTCTGCGCGGCTTCGAGCGCGAGCTGCTGGCGCGCGTAATCCGACAGCGCCTTGTTGTAATCGAGGTCGGTAAGCCGCGAGAGGCTCTGGTCGTACTGCGTCGAGCGATCGTCGTTGCCGGAGGAGAGCGAGTCGAGCTCGTTCAGCGATGCGCCGAAGCTCGCGCGCGCCGTCAGCATGTGATCGATCGACTGGTCGAGGTTCGCGAGCGCGCCATTGAGGCCATTGCGATACTGCGCGGTGGACGCTCCGCTGGTCACCGGCGCGGAAAGCGTCGCGACCAGGTTCTGCAGCGTGCTGAAAACGCTCTGCGCGGTGCTCGGCGCGAGCGTGA
>DATKLH010000173.1:0-2138 GCA_035542515.1 Casimicrobiaceae bacterium | reverse complement strand
TCGCTCGCCGCCGCGCTCGCATTGCCGACGACGCTGCCGGACGGACAACCGTTTCCGCAACACGATCTCGTCATCCTGCTCGCATTCGGCATCGTGTTTGTCACGCTGGTCGGCCAAGGCCTGACGTTGCCTGCGCTGATCCGCTCGCTGCGCCTCGAGATCGACGAATCCGGCGACCGCGAATCCGCGATGGCGCGCGAAGCGATGCGCCGCGCCGCGATCGAAGCGATCAACCGCCTCGTCGCCGAGCACGGCATTCCCGCATACGAAGCCGTCGCTGTGAGGCGCTTCTTCACCAGTCGCGCGCAACCGCAATCGAGCGCGCTCGCGCCCGACGCGGAAGCGCGGTTGTGGTTGTGCGCGGCCAGCGCGCAGCGCGAGGTGCTGCTGAAGCTGTGGCGCGATGGAGAGATCGGCGAGGATGTGTTGGTGCAGTTGGAGCGAGACATCGATCTGGCGGAATTGCGGTTGGTGTCGCAGTAGCGAGCGATTGCCGAAGAGCCTGCAACCGCGCGCGGGAGAGCGATTATGAAACCACGCATCCACCTGATCGGAGGTCCGGGCAGCGGCAAGTCGTATGCCGCGGGCAAGCTGTCGGCTCGGTTCGGTGTCCCCGCATACGACCTCGACGAACTGTTCTGGGAACGCCCAACGGTTCGAGCGGAGCGCGCCGTGCGCGAACGGGAACTCGCTGCCATCGTCGCTCGAGACGGCTGGATCATCGAAGGTGTGTATTACGGCTGGCTCGCGCCCAGTTTCAGCGCGGCTGACATCATCATTGCGCTCACGCCTTCGATCGCAATTCGCCAGTGGCGGGTCATCATGCGCTACTGGCGTTGGAAGATCGGGGAGATGCCGCCGAACAAGGACCCTTCGTGGACGGGTCTTTGGGAGTTGCTGCAATGGAACCGCAGCCACGACGCGGAGCATTTGGCTCCCGCTCTCGCCGCCGTCGCGGCGCTCGGCCGAACATGGGTGGAGTGCAAGACGTTCGACGATGTCGCGGCCGCAACGCGTTACCTCGAGCCACGCTCGCCTGCGGCCGGGCGCGAACGTTAGACGTCTAGGAGGCGATCATGACCGTCAAGCGGATGGACAACGTCGGCATCGTGGTGGAAGACATCGATGGCGCCATCGAGTTCTTTGCCGAGCTCGGCCTCGCGCTGGAAGGGCGAACCTTCGTCGAAGGGGAATGGGCCGGGCGCATCACCGGCCTGGGTACGCAACGCGTCGAGATCGCCATGATGGTCACGCCCGACGGCCATAGCCGGCTCGAGCTCTCGCGATTCCTAGAACCGCCCGTGATCGCCGACCATCGAAACGCGCCGGTGAACGCCCTCGGTTACCTGCGCGTCATGTTCGCCGTGGACGATCTCGACGACACGCTGCTCCGGCTCGGCAAGCGCGCGCAGCGCGTCGGCGAAGTGGTTCAGTATGGCAACGTGTATCGGCTCTGCTACATCCGCGGTCCCGAGGGCGTTCTCATCGGGCTCGCCCAACAGCTCGGGCAACAGAACTCGCGAGCGAATCCGGTGCAAGAGTGAGCATTTCGAGAAATCGCCGGATCTGTCCGCCGAGCAGCACGACGCGGTTTGCTTCTACACCGCGCTCTGTTGCGTCGCGTTCGTCGGCGAATTCGGCCAACGTTTCGACCAAGGCGTGCGCCGGCTCGATGCCGAACGCCAGGCGCGTCTGGAACAACCCGTGCGGACCCACAACATGAAGCTCCTACTCACCTCGGCCGGCATCAAGAACGCGAGTATTCGCAACGCGCTGCTCGAACTGCTGGGCAAACCGATCGCGGATGCCAGCGCGCTGTGCATCCCCACCGCGGGATACGGCTACCCCGCGGGCCATCGTCCCGACAACGCGTGGCGATTCATCAGCGGCCGCGAACCCGCGTGTCCGATGTGCGAGTTGGGGTGGAAGTCGTTGGGCGTGTTGGAGCTCACCGCGCTACCGAGCATCGGTGCAGAACGTTGGGTTCCCTGGGTGCGGGAAACCGACGCGATTCTGGTGAACGGCGGCGACGCCATGTATCTCTGCCACTGGATGCGGCAGTCCGGATTGGCAGCGCTGCTGCCGACGTTGGATCACGCGGTCTGGGTAGGTCTGAGTGCCGGAAGCATGGTGATGAC
>DATKLH010000172.1:0-5473 GCA_035542515.1 Casimicrobiaceae bacterium | reverse complement strand
GACGCACCCATCAGCCGCACAAGCTGCTCGAGTGGGTAGCGAAGTACCATGCCTGGCAACGCGGCTAACGGATGAAGCGAGGGGCTCGGCTCATGAGTCCGCGCATCAGCGCGGCAGGGCGCTGAAGTTGCGCCAGTTGCTCCTCGTCGGTGCGGGCCACGCCCACGTCGAGGTGCTGCGGGAGTTCGCGCGCCGGCACTCGCCCGATTCGCGCACCGCGCTGATCTCGCCGGATCCGACGTTGCTCTATTCAGGAATGGTCCCCGGCGTAATCGCCGGACACTATCGCGTCGAAGAAGCGGCGATTCCGATCGCACGGATCGCAGCAGCTGCCGGCATCGAGTTCGTGCCGTCCTCGGTCACCGCGCTCGACGCAAACGCGCGCACCGTGACTTGCGCGGACGGCGCCACGCGGCGCTACGACGTGCTCAGTCTGGATACGGGCGCAGTGGCCGACGCCGATGCAATCGTCGGTGCGCGCGAGAACGCCCGCTTCGTGCGACCGATGGCAGCCTTCCTCGACGAAGCCGCGACGCTGATCGAGCGCGCATACACGCAGCCTGTGTCGATCGTCGTGGTCGGCGGTGGCGCCGCAGGTTTCGAACTCGCACTGGCGGTGAAACACCGGCTGGGTAGCCAGGGGCATGTCAGCCTGGTCGCCGGCGTTTTATTGCTTGCCGGCTATCCGGCAGCGGTCGCGGCGCGTGGCCGCAAGGCACTGCAGCGCGCCGGTGTTACGACTCTCGACGAAGAATGCGTGCGGATCGATGTCGCGCATGCGGTGTTGAAGAGTGGCGCGCGACTGCGCTGCGACGCGGTCTGGATGACCACAGGTGCGGCTGCGCCGACCTGGCTTGCCGAATCGGGCCTCGCTCTCGACGCGCGCGGCTTCGTTGCCACCGGGCCTACGCTGCAAAGTCGCTCGCACGCCAACGTGTTCGCCAGCGGAGACGTCGCAACTCGAACCGATACACCGCATCCGAAGAGCGGCGTGCACGCGGTGCGCGCCGGCGCCGCGCTTGCGCGCAACCTGCATCGCACGCTTGCAGGCGAAGCGGAGTTTCCGTACCAGCCGCCGCTGCGCACACTCAATCTGCTGTCGTGTGGTTCGCGGGAAGCGATCGCGTGCTGGGCAGACTGGTCGGCGCAGGGAGGCTGGGCGTGGCGATGGAAGAATTACATCGATCGCCGCTACGTCGCGCGCTTCCGTTAGCAACGCTCGGTTACGAGGCGGCGTGTCGCGCCGCTACTTCGGTAGGGCCGCGTAGAAACGCCGGATCCGCTCGGCATTCACGCCGTTGTCGCCCTGGCCGTCGCGCGATTTGCTGCGCACATCCACTATCGAGCCGCCTGCGCCGTCATCCCGTACACGCACGACGATGTCGTCCACGAAACGGAACAGCTTCGTGGTGTCGTTGGCGACGACGGTGCCCGCCGCGGTATCTACTGACACGACCTTCCATTGGAGTGCGCGTGCAGTGGCTTCGACTTCGCCAAGCACCTCGGCCGGCGCGCGTGCCACATGCGCCGGGCGCAGATCGCGATAGGCGGCGGTCGCTTTGATCTGTTCGGCAAAACCGGCTGGAAACGCCATGTCGCGGCCGCGGTCCGACGGATCGGCCCCAAAGGCAGGCGGTTCTACGAGATCGGTGCTGATGTCATTGATCGGCGGCACGGCGACGCCGCTGCGCGCAAAACCGATCACTCCGATCGCGGTTGCGGCCGCAACCAGAGCCAGCCAGGCGAGCGGCCGCCCGCTGCGGTTGACTGCGGCGCGCGTCGTGTAAAACGCCAAGAGACCCAGCGCTCCCGCGATCAGTCCAAGCAACAGGCTTATTCCGAACACCACGAAGCCGCTCAGCGGCGGCACCGCGCCGAAGTGCGCCAGCGCAGCACCGATAGCGGGACCCAGGAGCCCGATCGCGCCAAGCACCCCGGCAATGAGGGCGACCTTCGAACGTTGCATGGACGTCTCCCGGCTGAAGTGATGCACCCGGCCCATGCTAGCACGACGATTTTCGCCGCCCACCGGGTCGCCGCCCCACCGGGTCGCCGCCCCTTCAGACTCCTGTTGGGAATCGTGTCGAATGTGTGCGGGGCAGGGCGGCAAAGAAACGGTCACACCGAGGGGATCGACGTTGCACAGGAAGGCAACGCGGGCGGATTGTCGAGCGTCAGATCACCACCAGCCGCTGCGTCGTCTACGCGATGATCATGGCTGTGCAGTCGTTCGGTGGCGACGGGCACATGCACATGGGCCATCTAATGGGCGACGTTCCGGCGTTGCTGCTGGTGGCCATTGTGCTGTCGATCCTCATTCTCCCGTCGGGGCGCGACGGAATGATGGCGGCGCCCCATCGAGAAGTGGCCTGACAGCCGCACTAAGCGGTTCACCAACAACGGCGCTGCCGGCGTGTTTCAGGTGGCGTTCGAGCCAATGTGTTTTGAAGGGACCCCGCGCGCGGCGGGGTTGCCTTGCGTCCGCAGCATTAGGTGTTTTGCGCCACTGGTAGAGATGCTGATGATGAGTACATCGCCACGACCGTAGCGGGCAGCCAGAAATACAGCCAGACCGGGTGAGGATGAATGACGATCCGGTCGCCATTCGTCAGCAGACAGCCAACGCCCGCGCAGAACGCCGCGAGCCAGGGATGGCTGGCCGGCACACGCAGCCCGTCCCGCACGATCGCGGCAAGCATGCCCAACAACAACGCGGCACCGACGAGACCGCCGTAAAACAGTGTTGAAAGAAAGATGTCGTGATAGTGGCGCACCGCCAAATTGCCGACGGCCAGCGCAGTCGACGCGCCCGCGCCGTGTCCGAACACCCATACGCCGTCGTCACGGATTCGTTGCCATCCCTCGATCCAGATCGCCGGTCGTAGCGACGTACCGCGTTCCATCAATTGGCCCATCAGCGCGGGTTCGAGCAGCAGGAGCGCCGCGCAACCGATCAAAAGGGCGGCGATGAGCTTTGCCGCGTGCGCGTTGCGGTCGTATGCGACCACGAGCAATCCAACGGCGGCGAACGCAAGTAGCGGGCCGCGCCGACCCGTGAGCAAAATCGCGACAACGCACGCAACGACGGCAACCAGATAAGGCAAACGTCGCGGGCCAGGAGCCTGCGTGTAGCGCACCAGAGACATCGCCGCCATCGACGCGTACACCGACGCAAGCTCCAACGGGTGGTCGAGGCGACCGATTGCCTCTAACGGTTCGTCAATGGCGTGAGTCATGTACCACGCCACCGAGATCACGCCAATATGCAGCGTTGTGATGCCCGCGCACCAAGGGTGTAGCCGATCGAGCCGATCGAGATCGCAGGCACAGATCAACAGGACGAAGACCAGCGTTGATGCAGCGAACGACAGCAATGCCCCCGTCGATTCCGCCGGTTCACCCGAGGTCCACGCCGCGCTCAGCGTCATGAATGCGATGAAGGCTGTGATCCAGCGCAGCGTCGTGTGATGCCACAGGCGCGCGAAGTCGGCGCCGCCGAGCGCGAACAGAGTCAACGGCGTGACGAGTGCGTAGTAAGTCTTGTTCAGCGCGACGTTGTCGGGGAGAAGGAAGAATGCGGCAATGATTCCGTACAACAGCAGCGGCACAACGCGTCGGCGGACGAAAGTCCGCGCCGCGCTGATGTCACCGACGATCGCGATCCCCTGCACGTCTATTGGATCCGTTGCGACGTCTGGAGAGCGCGTTCCACAGGTGATGCGTGATCCGCGCGGCGCGGAACTGTCCTTGCAACACCGCCGAGCATCGCCTCGTAGCGAGCAATCGAGTCGTCGAACGAGAACTGCTGCGCGCGCGCCTTGAGGAACGCGCGCTTGGGCGGGTCCGCGAGTGTCTGGCGAATTGCTTGCGCCATCGCGACGGGATCGCCGACTGGCACGAGCTTGCCATAGCGGCCGCCCTCCAGAATTTCGCGTGGCCCAACCGGACAATCCGTACTGACGACCGGACACCCACATGCCAGGGCCTCGAGGAGCACGTTGCAGAATCCTTCGTAGCGCGAAGAGACGGCGAGCATCGACGCGCGCGCAAAAAACGCAAACGGATTGAGCGTGTGGTCGATCGATGCAACGTGCTCTGCGACGTTCAGTTTCAGCGCAAGTGCGTCGAACTCGGTGCGCCGCCGAGCCGGTTTTCGGGAAGCGCGATTTTGACCGATGACGACGAGGCGGACGTCATGGTCCGCTCGCACCAACGCAAAAGCGCGCAGCAGTGTGATGTGATCCTTGACGCGACCGGGACGGCCGACTGCCAGGATGACGGGCGGGGCGCCCGGCGCGAACCAAGGGTGCTCCGCGGGCTGCGCTGCTCGTTCGTCGATGTCCGGCAAGACGACCGGGTTATAGATGGTCGTGATGCGATCGCGATGTAGTGAGATCGCGTCTGCGAGACCGGCCGCCACGCCGTTGGAAATCGCAACGATCCCGTCTGCTTCGAGATAGAGGCGATTCATCAAGGGGCGCAGGTAACGACGCTGCCATTGGTCATTGGCGTTGAGCCACTGCGGCGTAGGCACGCGTTCACTGATCACGACCCGCGTCTGTTGGCCGCTGAGTCGCCGCGCGAGAATCGCTTCGATGTTCAGATACGGCGTCGCCGCGAACAGCGTGTGTGGTTTTTCGGCACGCAGATACCGAGCCAGATCACGCACGAACCGCAGGCTGTCGGGCGTTTCCCATGGTAGGACGACCGGCTTGAGCAACTCGCGGATCAACGAGGGTGCGGCGACCATCGCACGCACGCGAGCGGACACTGAACTTGAACGAGACAGTGCAACCTGGCGGATCGTCTTCGGCACGGACGCTGCGAGCGGACCATTGAGTGAGTGCAGCAGCAGCGAGACCGGGTAGCCGCGTTCACTCAACGTTCGAGCAAGAATCAGCGTCGTCGATTGAACGCCGCCGCCGCCGAAATTGGGCATCAAAAAAGCGATCGACGGTTTCGGCACGGAAGGGCGCATGAACAACACGTCCGCTCGGGCTTTCTGAGTGTCGGATTGTTGCATCGCAGCGGTTTGGGTTCGACGGCTGAATTTCACAGTCCGCCGCGGTGCGGTGCTTGACTGAAAGCAAAGGGTCCTCGCAGCGACGGAATGCGTCGACGCTGCCGCGAGTCAGTGCGCCTTGCGCAGCATCCTGAGACGCCGGCGTTGTTTCGCGGCGCGTCCATTCGAACGAAATCAGACCTTCGGCGCGAAGGTGCGCCGCGCGACGGGCAGCAGCACAACAAGGGGGTCTCGATACCTCGCTCGAGATCATGGCGGTCGGACGATGACGACAGGGCGCATGAACCCGCTGTTCGTGCATTGCGTTGGGTCGTGGCAGACGACTTAGCGAAGGGGCAGTCGGCGGTCCACCTGCCTTCCTTCGAGCGCGTTGCGCTTGTCGGGCCGATTCAGGACGATTCGCGCGATGCCGTCGCCGCCCGAGTACAGCACCGTTTGCAGATCCATCGG
>DATKLH010000171.1:0-6659 GCA_035542515.1 Casimicrobiaceae bacterium | reverse complement strand
TTCGCGGCCGGCGCGCAATGCGTTGTAGGCCTCGGCAACCTCGCGCTCGAACAGGGCCGCCGACCAACCGTCCGATATCACGTGATGCCAGGTGCGCAACAGCAGATGTTCGTTCGCGGCGGTGCGAAGCAACGCGATGCGCAGCAGCGGGCCGGTCTGCAGATCGAACGGGGTCGTACGATCGACCTCGATCGCACGCGCGACCGCGATATCGCGTTGCGTCGGGGGAAGCATCGCGTAATCGGTGACGGCGAGCGCATCGCCGTCGCGGACGTCCACGACCTGCCACGGCTGGCCACCCTCGATCACCAGGCGCGTACGCAGGATCTCGTGGCGTTGCACGACGATGCCGATTGCGCGACGCAGCGCATCGACATCGAGCTCGCCAACCAGGCGCCGCGCGCGCGTTTCGTTGTACGCGGTTGCGGCCGGGCTGAGCTGCTCGACAAACCACAGGCGTTGCTGCGAAGGCGATAACGGATGACGGGTCGAAGCGTCCGGTGCCGGTGTCGCGGTGACGCTGTTCGACACCTCGTCATCGGCCGCTTTCGCGCCCGCCGCTTCGATGGCGCGCGCCATGCCGGCGACCGTGGAGCCGACGTCGAACAGCATCCGCATGCGCAGGTCGACGCCGAAGATCCGGCGCACCTGCGCGACGAGTTGGGCGCCGGTGAGCGAGTCGCCGCCGAGCAGGAAGAAATCGTCGCGCGGATCGATGCGCGCGACGCCCAAGAGCTTGCACCACAGCGCTGCAAGCCGTTCCTGCACTGGCGAGGGCGCGCTGTCGGAGCGCGCATCGCTAGAGTCCCTCGTCTCGGACGGCTGGCTCCACGCTTCGGCGAGCGCGCGTCGCAGCGGCTTTCCGGCGGTGCCCCGCGGAATGCGATCCACGAACACGATGCGTCGGGGCGCACGCTCGGCGCTCATGGCCTCGCGCGCAGCCGCGAGGAGGTCCGATTCGCTGGAGGAACACGCGGGCGCACGGACCACTGCGGCGATCAGTTCCTCGCCGAGCGTCGGATGCGGGATCGCGAACGACGCGGCTTCGGCGACGCCTGCGAGCGCCTCGAGCGCCTGGTCGACCTGCAGCGGCGAAATCTTGACGCCACCGCGATTCACGAGGTCCTTGATGCGACCGGTGACGAAGACGTAGCCGTCGGCATCCTGGTAACAGAGATCGCCGGTGCGAAACCAGTCGTCGATGAACGAACGCTCGGTGAGCGCGTCGTCATCGAGGTAACCGTCGAACACGAGCGGCCCGCGCACGACGAGCTCGCCCGGCTGGCCCGGAGGAAGGAAACGACCCGCCTCGTCGACCATCGCGATCTGCGCGTCGATCGGCAGGCCGGCACCGCCGCGCTTGCGCGCGCGAGGCGGCAACGGATCCAGCGAGATACCGCACGCCTCGGTCGAGGAGAGCCCGGCGAGCAGCGGGGCGCCAAAAGCCTGTTCGATCGCATTGATCTCGTCGTCACGCAACGGTCCCGAGCCGAACCGCAGGTAGCGCATCCGGTTGCCGCGCAGCTTCGCGCCGTGCTGCGCGGCCGCGCGCAGTAGCGCGCGATGGAACGCGAATCCGGCCGACGCGCAGGTCGGCGCGAACGTCTCGAACGCTGCATAGAACGCTTCGACGTCGGTTTGCGGCAGGCAGACGATCGACGTGCCGGACAGCAGCGGGATCATGAGCGCGGCCCGCATGCCGTGCCCCAGGTGCATCGGCATCGAGTGGAGCGCGACGTCGTCGAAGGTCGTACCGAGCCACTGCGACTCGGTGCGCGAACGGCGACACGTCTGCGCATGCGTCGAGGGAACGAGCTTGGGCCGGCCGGTGGTACCCGACGTGGTCATCACGTAGGCGATCTCCGGTCGCCGCGCACGGGGACCGTGCAACGAATCGGCTTCACGCATCAGCAGCAGCTCGAAGGTGCCGGCCGCCTCTTCGTCGTGCGCGACGAGGTCGATCTCGGCGATCCCGCAGCGGCGCGCCGCGGCGCGCAGCGCGTAGTCGCCGTGGCCGTCGAGGATCACCGCGCGAGGCTTGAGTCGCTCGAGCAACGCACAGCAGGTGTCGACGTCGAAGCCGGGATCGAGTGGCGCGAGCGTTGCAGCGTCGGGCAGCGTGATACATGCGGCGGCCATTTCCGGCCGACGCAGGATGACACTCGCGACGATGTTTCCGCGACCGATGTCCCAGCGTGCCAGCGTGCGCCGATTGCGCGCCATCTGTTCCACCACACCGGCGAAGGTCAGCGGGCGACGTCCGGGTGCGTGCAGGGCGGGCGCGCCGGGACGCCGGTGCGCGAGGCTTTGCAGCGCCGCGCCGATATCGTCGTCCGCACCGACATCCTGGCTGCCGGTAGCGCTCGTCGGTTCGCGAGCGCCGGTGGACGATGCGCCGGCGAAGGGCATGGACGTGTGCGACATCGTGCTCAGCGTTGTTGTACGAGCAGCTGGCCGTCCGGCGCGTCGTCGACCGCCGCCGCTGTTTGCGGCGCGGGCGCGAAGGCGATCGCAAGCTGTGCGCGAATCTGATCGGCGAGCGGCTGCGCGTTGGCGCCGCGGATCATGTCGCCGGAATCCTTGCCCGACACGCGGATGGCGAGCGTATCGCCGCCGCACAGGCGGTTCCAGTCGACGCGTCGCCGCGCCTGCGCAGCCGACGCCCGCGCAGTATGGAACACGACGACACGTTGCACCTTGCCTGCGAGTACGCGCGGCCGGTAGCGTTCGAGCGCT
The DNA here is from genome assembly GCA_035542515.1 of Casimicrobiaceae bacterium. Lineage (GTDB taxonomy): Bacteria > Pseudomonadota > Gammaproteobacteria > Burkholderiales > Casimicrobiaceae > VBCG01. The sequence goes on along the minus strand of DATKLH010000171.1, from coordinate 3,923 downwards.
TTGGCGTTCGCCTGGTAGACCGCGATCGCCGCGATCTCGCGTCGCGCACTCGCCAACGGAACCGGTTGGGTGAGCACGTTGTGCACGTTGCGCGCCTTGCCCGCGACGTAACGCCAGCGATCGCGTCCGCGCAGCTTGCTGAGGTCGGAAGCGTAGAGGCGCAGGCGGCTCATCACGAACGACACGACCGTGCGCGCGCGATGGACGCTGGCCGGCAGCGCCGGCACCGGCGCGGTCCAGCCGTCGTGTCCACCCATGAAGGCGGGATCGAGCAGGCCCAGGAATGCAACCTGCTCACCGGCGCGCAACAATTGCTGCGCCATCTCGAAAGCGACCGTTGCACCGAAGCATGCGCCGAGCAGCGCGTAGGGACCGCGCGGATGCTGGCGGCGGATCTCCGCGAGATAGCTCGCCGCCATGACTTCGATCGACGTCGCCGGCCGGCGATCGTCGTGAAGCCCCGCCGACTGCAACCCATAGAACGGCTGCTCGGACCCCAGGGCACGCGCGACGTCGGCGAAGCCGAGCACGTTGCCGAACGCACCGGGCACGCCGAACAGCGGAGGCAGGCTGCCCCCGCGCGAGACGCACACGAGGCTGGCGTAGCTCTTGTCCTCGCCAACCCCACAACGCTCGGCGAGCTGGCGCACCGTCGGCGCCTCGAACAGCACGCCGAGCGGCAGCGACAACCCGAGCTCCTCGTGAATGCGCGCGAACAATCGCGCTGCCAGCAGCGAATGGCCACCGCATTCGAAGAAGTCGTCGTCGATCGACACATCCTGCCGGTGCAGCACCTCGCTCCACAGCGCGCACAAGACCTGTTCGACGCGATCGCGCGGCGCGACACGCGGACGCGCGACGACGTGTTGGACGGAGGGCTCGGGAAGCGCCGCTACGTCGATCTTCCCGTTGGCGTTCACCGGCAACGCATCGAGGAACACGAACGACACCGGAACCATCGGCTCGGGCAGCCGCGTAGCGAGATACATGCGAAGCGTCGCGGCCGTCTCCGCCTGCTCGCGCCGCTGCGCGACGTACGCGGTCAGCCCGAGGTCGCCGGTCGGCTGGGTACGCGCGAGCACGTGGCAGCGCACGATCGCGCGATGCCGCGCCAGCGCGTTGGCGGTTTCCTCGGGTTCGACGCGGAAGCCGCGGATCTTGACCTGCTGGTCGGCGCGGCCGAGGAACTCGAGCGTCCCATCGCTGCGCCAGCGTACGCGATCGCCGGTTCGGTAGTAGCGTTCGCCGTCGACCGCATCGCGCGCGAACAGCGCCTGGGTCAGCTCGTCGCGATTGAGATATCCGCGCGCGACGCCGACTCCGCCGATGCAGAGCTCGCCTCGTGCACCGAGCGGTGCGAGCTCACCGCTGGCATCGACCACCTTGAGCACCGTGTTGGCAACCGGCCTGCCGATCGGGATCGATCGGGTCTGCCGCGTCGCGCGCTCGCAACGCCAGAAGGTCGACGAAATCGTCGTCTCGGTCGGGCCGTACAGGTTGACGAGCTCGGCGGAGAGCTGGCTTGCAGCGCGTTGTGCGAGTTGCGGCGACAACGCCTCGGCGCCGCAAACGAGCAGGCGCAACGACGTGCACGAGCGAAAGCGTGGATGGTCCAGGAGCGCTTCGAGCAGGCTCGGCACGACCTGCAGCACGGTGATCGACTCGCGCTGCACGGCGTCGACGATCACATCGAGCATGGCGCCGCGCGTATCGGCGATGACCAGACGTGCGCCGGTGATCAGCGGAACCAGCCATTCCTCCAGCGACGCGTCGAACCCGATCGGCGTCTTCTGCAGGATCGCGTCGGCATCGCCGATGGCGAAAGCGCGCGCGAACCACTGGAGATAATTGGCGAGCGAGCGATGCTCGATCATCACGCCCTTGGGCCTGCCGGTGGATCCCGAGGTGTAGATGACGTAGGCGAGGTTGCGTGGCGTGGCGCTCGGCGCGGGATTGTCGCGCGGCTGCCCGGCAAGCTCGGCCTGCGCGCTGTCGATACACACGACACGGCCTGAATAGTCACTCAGTCGATCTCGCAGACCGGTGTGCGTGAGCACGATCGGCGCTGCGGCATCCTCGACCATGAAGGCCAGGCGCGCGGCCGGATAATCCGGATCGAGCGGAAGGTACGCGCCTCCGGCTTTCACGACCGCGCACAGCGCCACCGCAAGCTCCACGGAACGTTCCAGGCAAACGCCAACCACGACCTCGGGCCCCACACCCAGCTCGCGCAACCGATGGGCGAGCGCGTTGGCGCGGCGGTTGAGCTGGGCATACTCGATGCGTTGCTCTGCTTCGTGCAGCGCGATGGCGTGCGGGGTGCGCGCGACTTGCGCTTCGAACAGTTCGGCGAGCGTGTGGGCGGGATAGCTCACGCGTGTCGCGTTCCAGCGCTCGAGCTGCGCACGTTCGGCCGACGTGCATAGCGGCAGCGCACCGATGCGCTGCTGCGCATCGGATACGATCGCTTCCAACAATATTTTCCAGTGCTCCGCGAGACGCTGGATGCTCGCATCGTCGAAGAGGTCCAGCGCATAGGTGAAGCTGCCGCGCAGCACGCCGTCGTGCTCGGTGATGCCCAGGTCCAGATCGAACTTCGCGAGCGCGCTGTCGTGTGGCAGCGCGCTCACTTCGAGCCCCGCGAGCTGCGGGTCCTGGCGCGGAGTGTTCTGGAACGCGAAGGACACCTGGAACAGCGGGTTGCGCGCCAGCTCGCGCTTGGGCGCCAGGACCTCCACCAGCTTCTCGAAGGGCACCTCCTGATGCGCATAGGCGTCGAGTGCACGAGCGCGGACCTGCGCCAGAACATCGACAAAGCGCGGGTCGCCCGACAAGTCCGTGCGCAATACCAGGGTGTTCACGAAAAACCCCAGCAGCCCTTCGAACTCCGCACGATTGCGTCCCGCGATGGGAACCCCCACGGCCACGTCGCCTTGCCCGCTGTAGCGTGACAACAGCACCTGGAACGCGGCGAGCAGCGTCATGAACAGGGTTGCGCCGTGCGCTCGCGCCAGCGCTTTCAGCTTTGCCGTGAGCGGCGCCTGAAGCTCGAAATTCACCTTCGCTCCGCGCTGGCTCGGCAGCGCGGGTCGTTCCCGGTCGGTCGGCAGATCGAGCGGGCTCAGTCCGGCAAGCGCACCACGCCAGTAGTCGAGTTGCGCATCGAGCCGGCTGCCCTGCATGCGTTCGCGTTGCCACACCGCATAGTCGGCGTATTGAAGCGGGAGCGGCGGCAGTTGGGACGCTTTTCCTTCGCGGGCTGCTGCGTAGCAGGCGGAAAGCTCGCGCCACAGCACCGCCATCGACCAGCCGTCGCAGACGATGTGGTGCATCGCGAGCGTGAGCCAGTGGACCTGCGGCGCCAATCGCACGAGTTGTGCGCGCATCAGCGGGCCGTGCTCGAGATCGAACGGAGCTTCCGCGGCGTTGCGCAATCGATCGCGTGCCTCGGCTCGGTCGGTGACGGCGACGACGTCGAGGGGCCAGGACGCGGGCGCGGCGATGCGTTGCATCGGCTCGCCGCCGACTATTGCAATGCGCGCGCGCAACACCTCGTGACGGGATACCAGCGTGTCGAGTGCGCGCCGCAAGGCGTCCACGTCGAGCTCGCCGCGCAGTTCCAGCGCGTAGCTCACGTTGTACGATGAGCGCTGCGTCAGCATCCGGTCGAGCAGCCACAGCCGCTGCTGACCAAACGACAGCGGCTGCGCGGTGTCGCCATGCACCGCAATGTCGGGTTGTGCCTTGGCATTCCCCTCGTCGCCTTGCAACATCGTTCTTATCTCTCCTGCGATCTCCGCTATGGTAGGCGCCGCCAGCAGCGTCTGAATCGGCACAGCCACACCGAACACGGCCTCGATGCGAGCGATGAGCTGCATCGCGCGCAGCGAATGGCCGCCGAGGTCGAAAAAATCGTCATGCAC
>DATKLH010000170.1:0-2184 GCA_035542515.1 Casimicrobiaceae bacterium | reverse complement strand
AGACCCACCATGCAAACCAGCGAAGTCCTTCGTACCACCGGCCGGATGGTCGCCGACCGCTCGCTCGCCGAGGCGGTCAATGCTCTCGCCCGAAACATCGGCGCGCGTGTCCTCTCCGCGCTGCGTGCTCTGAGCGCTTTCTATGTCGAGATGCGGCGCATCCAAGCGCAGTGCGAACACGAATACGGCCGCATGCCCTGGATCGAGTAGGTTCGTTGCGTGCCGGCGCAATGATCCGCGTCGGCCGCCTGCACCGCCAGTCCATCCGACGACAGCAGCCCGGACATACGCCCAAGCGCGCGAAGCCGCCGCCTGACGCACCCACCCTTCGCTAGTAACGCGCGTTCCCCGGCGTGCGCGGAAACGGAATCACGTCGCGCACGTTCGACAATCCGGTCACGTAAGCCACCGTCCGCTCGAATCCCAGACCGAAGCCGGCGTGCGGCACGGTGCCGTAGCGCCGCAGGTCGCGATACCAGGCGTAGTGCTCCTTGTCCATGCCGGCCTGCGCCATGCGCGAGTCGAGCACGTCGAGGCGCTCCTCGCGCTGACTGCCCCCGATGATCTCGCCGATGCCGGGCGCGAGCACGTCCATCGCCGCGACGGTCTTGTCGTCGTCGTTGAGGCGCATGTAGAACGCCTTGATCTCCCTGGGGTAGTTCATCACGATCACGGGCTTCTTCGCGTAGGTCTCGGAGACGTAGCGTTCATGCTCCGACTGCAGGTCCATGCCCCAGTGCACCGGGAATTCGAACTTCTGCTTGGCCGCCTGCAATACGCGCACGGCCTCGGTGTAGTCCATGCGCACGAACTCGGAGTCGACGATGCCCTGCAGCTTGGCGATGACGCCTTTTTCGATCCGCTCCTCGAAAAACGCCATGTCGTCGGCGCGCTCGGCGAGCACGGTGCGCAAGATGTGCTTCAGCAGCGCTTCGGCGAGGGTTGCATTGTCGGACAGATCGGCGAACGCGATCTCCGGCTCGATCATCCAGAACTCCGCCAGGTGCCGGCTGGTGTTGGAATTCTCGGCACGGAAGGTCGGCCCGAAGGTATAGACCTTCGACAGCGCGAGGCAATACGCCTCCACGTTCAACTGTCCCGAGACGGTCAGGAAAGTCTCGCGGCCGAAGAAATCCTGCGCGAAATCGATCTTGCCCTGCGGCGTACGCGGCAGGTTCGCGAGGTCCAGCGTCGAGACGCGGAACAGCTCGCCCGCGCCTTCGGCGTCGGACGAGGTGATGATCGGCGTGTTGACCCAGACGAAACCGTTGTCGTCGAAGAAGCGGTGGATCGACTGTGCAATGGTGTGCCGCACGCGCGTCACGGCACCGATCACGTTGGTGCGCGGCCGCAGATGCGCGACCTCGCGCAGGAATTCGAGCGTGTGCGGCTTGGGCTGGATCGGGTACGAATCGGGATCGTCGACCCAGCCGATCACCTTGATCGCGCTCGCCTGCATCTCGAAGGGCTGGCCCTTCGCCGGCGAGGGAACGATCGTGCCGGTGGCTTCGATGGCGCAGCCGGCGGTGAGGTGCAACACCTCGCCCGCGTAGTTGGGCAGCGTATTGGGCGCGACCACCTGCACGGGATGGAAACCCGAACCGTCGGACAGGTGCAGGAACGAAATGCCCGCCTTGGAATCGCGACGCGTCCGGATCCAGCCTTTGAGCGTGACCGCTTCATCGCTGCGCGCGCGACCGGCCAGGATGTCGGCGCAAGTGAAAGAGTTCATCACGGGGTACTCGTCGTTGAGCTCATGTGAGCGACGCGCTTGCATCGATCGACCGCGCGACGCGGGAAAGGCGATATTCTAGGGCCTGCCCGTCGCGACCGCGCCGAGCGAGCGCAATCGCGTCTCCGGCGCATTGCGCGCGACCACCGCTTGCCCAAGGACCGATCATGCCGCTCTTCCTCGTACACATGTTCGAAGGCCGCAGCGCGGAGCAGAAGCGCGCGTTCGTCGAAGCGATCACCAAGACCACCTGCGAGACGTTGAAATGCTCGCCCGAGGCGGTGGACATCATCATCCACGACGTGCGGCGCGAAGACTGGGCCACCGCCGGCGTCCCGTGGGCGGACAAGAAATAGCGCTCGCGGGCACCGCATGGCGTTCGACATCGAAGGCTATCTCGCGCGCATCGATGCCGCGGCTCCATCGTCGCGCACGCTGGAGGACGTCAGTCG
>DATKLH010000169.1:0-14653 GCA_035542515.1 Casimicrobiaceae bacterium | reverse complement strand
GTCCGACCTCCATCTGTCCTCGGGCCTGCCGCCGATGATCCGGGTTCACGGGGACGTCCGCCGGATCAACCTCCCGCCGATGGAGCACGAGGACGTGCACGCCATGGTGTACGACATCATGAGCGACATGCAGCGGAAGACGTACGAGGAGAACCTCGAGTGCGACTTCAGCTTCGGCGTGCCCAACCTCGCGCGCTTCCGCGTCAACGTCTTCGTCCAGCAGCGCGGCGCGGCGGCGGCGTTCCGGACGATCCCCTCGAAGGTGCTGTCGCTCGACGAGCTCAAGACGCCGAAGGTCTTCGCCGAGCTGACCAACCGGCCGCGAGGCCTGATCCTCGTCACCGGCCCCACGGGCTCGGGAAAGTCGACGACGCTCGCGGCGATGGTCGACCACGTCAACGCGAACGAATACGGGCACATCCTGACGATCGAGGACCCGATCGAGTTCCTGCACGAATCGAAGAAGTGCCTGATCAACCAGCGCGAGCTCGGCCCGCACACGCTGAGCTTCCCCAACGCGTTGCGCGCGGCGTTGCGCGAGGACCCCGACTACATCCTGATCGGCGAAATGCGCGACCTGGAGACCATCCGGCTGGCCCTGACGGCCGCCGAGACGGGCCACCTCGTGTTCGGAACGTTGCACACGAGCTCCGCCGCGAAGACCATCGACCGGATTGTCGACGTGTTTCCGGCAGCCGAGAAGGACATGGTGCGCTCGATGCTGTCGGAGTCGCTGGTCGCCGTCATCTCGCAGACGCTGCTCAAGACCAAGGACGGCCAGGGTCGGGTCGCGGCGCATGAGATCATGATCGGCTCGCCGGCGATCCGTAACCTGATCCGCGAGAACAAGGTCGCGCAGATGTATTCGGCGATCCAGACCAGCCAGGCGATGGGCATGCAGACGCTCGACCAGTGCCTGGTCGAGATGGTGAGACGCAATCAGGTTTCGCACGCGGAAGCCCGCAATCGCGCCGTCAACAAGGACCTGTTCGCGGGCACGTAATTGCGGCTGGAAGCGCAACCCTGCTTTCGGCCGTCGAGATACCCGAAAAGCGGAGCGCCGGAAGCGCGCCACCCTGAGAGGCTTCATGGAACGAGAACGGGCGACGAAATTCATTCACGAGCTGCTCGACCTGCTGGTCAAGCAGAAAGGCTCCGACCTGTTCATCACGGCGGGCTTCCCGCCGGCCATCAAGGTCGACGGCAAGATCATGCCGGTGTCCAAGACACCGCTGTCGCCGCAGCACACGATCGAACTGGTGCGCAGCGTGATGAACGACAAGCAGGCGGCGGAGTTCGAGGCGAGCAAGGAGTGCAACTTCGCGATCGCCCCGCCGGGCGTCGGCCGCTTCCGCACCAACGCGTTCGTGCAGCAGGGCCGGGTGGGGATGGTGCTGCGCACGATCACCACGGACATCCCGCACTTCGAGGATCTCGGCCTGCCGCCGGTGCTCAAGGACATCATCATGTCCAAGCGCGGCATCATGATGTTCATCGGCGCCACCGGTGCGGGCAAGTCGACATCGATGGCGTCGCTGCTCGGGTACCGCAACGAGAACAGCTACGGTCACATCATCACCATCGAGGACCCGATCGAGTTCGTGCACGAGCACCGCAACTGCATCATCACGCAGCGCGAGGTCGGCGTCGACACCGAGAACTGGCAGATCGCGCTCAAGAACACGCTGCGCCAGGCGCCCGACGTGATCCTGATCGGCGAAGTGCGCGAGCGCGAGACCATGGACTACGCGATCTCGTTCGCGGAAACCGGTCACCTGTGCCTCGCCACCCTGCACGCCAACAGCACCAACCAGGCGCTCGACCGGATCATCAACTTCTTCCCGGAGGAGCGACGCGCGCAACTGCTGATGGACCTGTCGCTCAACGTGCGCGCGTTCGTCGCGCAGCGACTGATCCCGCGGCGCGACGGGCGCGGGCGCGTCCCCGCCGTGGAGGTGATGCTGAACTCGCCGCTCATCTCGGACCTGATCTTCAAGGGCGACGTGTCGGGGATCAAGGAGATCATGAAGAAGTCGCGCGAGCTCGGGATGCAGACCTTCGACCAGTCGCTGTTCGATCTCTACGAAGCGGGACTGATCAGCTACGAGGATGCGCTGCGCAACGCCGATTCGCTCAACGACCTGCGGCTCGAGATCAAGTTGCACGGCAAGGAGGCGAAGAACCGCAACGTGTTCTCCGGCATCGGCAATCTCGACATCGTTCCCGACGCGACGACGCAGAACCAGATCTAGCTATTCGGGCCGAAGTTTCGCGAGCCGGCCGCCGGTCTGCTTCTATCCGTGCATCGGGTCGGCTCGCACGATACTTAGGCCGGGTTCGAACCCTCCGCGAGCGGGCCTGGGGCGGCGCTGCGCCGCTCGCGCGACCGGACCACCCAACCCCGAGCGCTCGACGTGCACATGTGCGCACTCCGTCAACCGTGACCGCGTTTTGTCCGTCCACGGAGGAATTGCGCTGGCCGGCGTCATTGTTGTTCGCGCGTCGTCGCCCCGTCCTTTGCAAAACCTTCATCGCCAGGATCGGTCAAAGCCGATACGACGTAGCCATGCGAATCGAAAAACCAATCCTGCACGCCGCTTTTGCCGCGATGCTTGTCGCCGGCTGCGCGACCACTTACGAGCCGTTCTCCTCGGTGCCGCTCTACAACCGCTATTCGATCGACGACATCGTTGCGATGGCGCAGCGCGGCGAGCCGAGCGGGCAGATCATTGGCAAGCTGCAGGCGTCCAACGGCTTCTATCCGCTTCGTGCAAGCGACTACGTGATCCTGCACGAGCGCGGCGTTCCGAATGACGTGCTCGACTATCTGCAGCAGTCGTACGTGCGGCAGGTTCGCCGCGAGGAGCGCTTCCAGCTGCCTCAGCGCTTTTACGCGCCGTTTTGACCCGCATCGCGGTCGGCAACCGACGCACGCGTGACACTTTTGCGATCGCACCGTCGCGGTGATGCCCGCCCGCCGGAAGCCCTTGGCGCCCTGGCCGGCGAGATTGCCGCAGGCATGACGCGCGGTGCATTCACCGCGTCGCTCCGGTCAGTCGCGGGGCACGCGTGTCGTGAGCAGGGGGAGAGCCACGATCGGGACGCGGGTGAGCTCGACCCGGATCGCACCCAGGCCCTGCTCAGAACGCTCCACCCGGCTTCACGATCTTGGTCACGGAGGGAACCACCAGTTCGTGATTGGCGAACGATCCTGCCGCGGCGCCCGTGTGGCAATCGGTGCAATTCGTGAATCGGCGTACGGGTACGTTGCCGTTCACGCTCATCACCGCGCGCATCACCTCGTGATTGCGTCGCATCATCGGCAACGCCGTGATGCGCGTGTACACGCTCTTCTCGCTCAGGTTGCGGAACAGCAGGTACTCGCCGAGGTAATCCGACTTGTCGCCCGCGTTCGCCTCGAGATACGCGGCGATCGACTGCAAGGTCTCGGGCGGAAGCGAAAGCGATTCGCCGAAGTGATCTTGCTGGGCCAACAGCACCTTCCAGGAGCGCGCCGGCAGAAGGCCCGGCAGGTACGCGAAATGACAGGCACCGCACTCCTTCGCATAGGTCGCGTCGGTGACCGGCGCGAACCCGCCCTTTGAATACGCCCTGGGATCGAACTTGTCGTCTGCCGCGAACGACACGCTGCATGCGGCGATGAGCGCCGCACCAATCAGAACTGGCAACATCTTCCCTCCTCTTTCGCTTCGCGCCGCGTGCCGTTCTTGGCGGATCCGGCAAGGCCCCCTTGCCGGGCACGCGATCTTTTTTGATCACCGATGGCGCATTGTAGCGTCGCAGCCGACGCCGCGACGCTGTGCGCAGCTAGCGCGCCTGCTCCCTGAACTGTTCATCGGTCACCGTGAAACGCCGATACGTGAAATCACCGGCTTCCACCTGATAGTGGCACACACCGCATTCCGCGAGGGTCTTGGGTCGCGGATTGCCACCCCAGCGGGGATCGAGCATCGCGCTGTGCAGGCCGGCGATGAACGGCACGCCGGTGATGCGGTCGGGAACGGCGCCCGGCTTGATCGACTGCATCACTTCGATCGAGATCTGGTTCGCGGCGTGCTCCGCGGAATTCGCGACCAGGAAATCGGTGAGCTTGCGGGTCAATGCGGCGTCGAGCTGCGCCGACTCGCCGAAATGATCGCCGAGATTGGACATGATCTTGCGCCACCCTTCGGAGGGGAGCAGTTGCGGCGGATACGCCATGTGGCAGACGCCACATTCCTTCGCGTAGGCGGGATCCCACGCCAGGCTGAAATGCTTCGGCAAGGCCAGCGCGGGCGCGGCGAGCCACGCCTGCACGATCAACGTCGATACGGCGGCGCACACGGCAAGCGCCCGGAACCTGCGATTCATGCTCTCTCCCCTTTGAGCCGCGTTAACGGCTTTTGATCATCACCAGCACGTCGCCCTTTTCCTGCGGCGTGCATTCTCGTCCCAGCGTCCACTTGCAGTTGCGTGCGAGCCACTTCTCGATCTTCGCCTTGTCGGCCAGGCGTTCGTGATTCACCGAGGGCGCGAGCGGCTGAATGAGCTTGCCGGTCGTCGCGTGCTTGCCGGTGCGGCGCAGGTCGGTGCTGTGGCACATGCTGCAGCGACGAACCTCGCCCGACTTCGCGTCGGTGTTCGGTCGATCCCACAGCTGTTCACCCGCCGCGATGGTGAAGTTGCCTGCGCCCTGCGCCTTGAACTGCTGCAGCAGCTCGTCGACCGCGTCGGCAAGCGCCGGGCGACAGAGCACCACACTCACCATCAGCACCAACACCTTTTGCACGACGCTCGCGCGCGGCGGGCGCCCGAATGGGTCACGGTCAGTCATTTGCGTGTCGCCTTGGTCGTGGCTGTTCCGATGATGATCGCTCCGGGTTGAAACGTTCCATCGACGGCGTCGACATGACAGCCGCCGCAGTCGAATCCGGACACTCGCTTGAGCTCGTCGCGCAAGTCCTCGTGCTCGTGCTTCCAGTAGCGCGTGTCGGTGATGCGCGTCGGCGCTTCGTTCGCCGGCACCGAGCGATCGATGTGCCAGGCGGCGTTCGACTCGTGGTGCTCGGCGCTGTGCGCAACGGCAAACGCCCTCAGGTGCGCGACGACATCTTCATCGAGGCCGAGATCCTCGCCGAAATGGTCGGTCTGCCCGTCGAACAGTGCGCTCCAGGATCGCGCCGGGAGCAGCGATGGGTGGTAGGCGAGGTGGCAGTCCTTGCACTCGGTCGTCCACGATGCGTCGGCGGCGAGCGCCGGAATCGCGAACGGTAGATACGGTCGATCCTGCGTGCTCGAGAAATGACCGCGGAAATACCAGGCCGCGCTCCCTGCGGTGGCGATTGCCATCAACGCAGACACCCCGATGCGAGCGGCCACCGCGGCCTCGGAGACGTGCCGCTTGCGTCCGGTGATCATGGCGCGCACGAGGTTCTCGCGATCGATGAGGCTGCCCGCGGCAACGCCCGCGATGTGCAACAGCACCAGCACGAGCATCGACCACGCGATCAGCTCGTGCGCCTCGCGCGCGAGATCCGCACCACGATAGTCGATCGACGCAGCGAAGGGGCCATGCTGGTTGGCGCCACCAAGCACCAGCATTCCGGTCACGACCGCACCCGCGGCAAGCAGCAGCAATGCGTATATCGCCACGCTTCCGGCCGGGTTATGCCCGACGTAGTGAGCGGCTCGTCCGCGCAAAACGAAGCCGAGGTAACGGACGATGACACGCGCGGAATAGGTGAAGCTCTTGAAGCGCGCCCAGCGCGTGCCGACGAAGCCCCACGCGACACGAAACACGATGAGCGCTGCAATGAGGTAGCCGAGGAACACGTGCCACTCGGTATAGCGCGCGTCGCGCGTGAGCCACTCGCCGAGGAACGACGAAGCGAGCAGCCAATGGAATGTCCGCGTCGGCGCATCCCAGACGCGCACGCGCTGCGGAACCGCAACCATTTCCGCGCTATCGGCCATGTCGACCGGCGCGGGCGATCAGGATGACCATGCCGCAGGGGACTTTCGATGCAACAAAAAACCCGCATCCGAGCCAGGCCTGCGGGTCCAAGGGGGTGTTCCAAGACCGCTACGACGCCTTGCGAGCTTTCGTTGATGCAGAAAACGAGCCCTTCGACCGGACCGGACCTGGCTGGTCCGGCCGAAGGGAGGAGAGACTCGTTTACGACTGCGATCGGTCAGAAGCTGTATTCGGCGCCAAGGCTCCAGCTGCTCGTGGTGTTCGGCGACTGCGTGTCGCGGTTGTACACGGCATTCTGGCTGTTCGGGCTGATCGACAGGTGCACGCTGAAGTTCATCGCCGGGTTCCACAGCAGCGTGATGTTCTTGCTGTTGGTGTTGCCGAAGTCGTGCGAATTGCCGATCGGATCGGTGTACTTGTAGTTGAAGTCGTGCGCCCACGAAGCGTAGAAGCCGTAAGTACGCTTGTAGAAGTAGCGCAGGTACAAACCCGCCAGGTCACGCTTGACGCTGCCGCCGCTCACGAAGTCCTGGCGCACGCCATTGCCCTGGAACATCGCGACCCACGAGTGCGGGCCCATATCGGCCACGTCCCACTCGGCACGGTACGACCAGGTCTTCCACGTGTCGACGGTTTCCACCGGCGCGCCGGCCACCGCGCGGCCTCCGAGCGTGTTGCTGAACGACAGCCCGCCCGCATCGCTGACACCGGGGGGGCAGGTCGCCGTACATATGAAGCTCGTCTTGACCGGAGTCATGACCGACGGCGCGTCGTTGCCGCGCATGTACTCGAAGCCCAGCCACAGGTCGTTGTCGGTCTTGCGGAACGCGTCCCAGGCGATGGCGTAGTACTGGTTCCAGCCGTTGCTCCAGCTCGTGTTCGTAAGACCGGTGTTGGGCGCGAACTGCAGCCACAACTGGTCGTTCAGGAACGCGTGGAGCGACAACGTCGCCATGTTGTCCGACTTGCCGACGCCGCCCTGGCCCAGGCTCATGAAGCGCGGGATGCCGAGCGGGAACACGAACTGCGTGACCACGTCGCCGGGCTCGTTACCGAGCGACATACCGATGAAGCTGTTGTCGTTGATCATCCGCGAGGTCGACAGCCGGTACTCGTCGTATGCGAACAGGTTGAGACCCGTCGCCGCCCCGGATTGCAGGGACGGGTTCTGCGTGTTCACGTTGATCAGGTTGTTGTTGCCCAGGTAGCCGACTTCCGTCCACAGACCCAGCCAGTCGGTGATCGGACCGGTGTAGAACATCGCGAAGCGGGCGAGCGGCGTCGAGGTCACGTCGCTCTTGACACCGTTGGTCTTGCTCTGCGACGCGAACTCGGAGATGAACCGTCCCGCGAAGAAGTCCATCCAGTTGAGCGACAGGTAGTCGCCGCCATATTGCTCTTCACCGTCGACGGTTTGCCCGTCGGCGCGCAGCTTCTCGCGCACGATCGGCCGCGTGTACCCGCGCATCGCGAAGATGCGACCGGTACGCGTGAAGTTCGGCACGTTGTCGGTACCGATATGGCAGGAGTTGCACACCATGCCGGTCTGGCGCGCGAAGCTCGGCATCGCCTGCGTCTCGCTCGCCATGAACGGCAGCACGCTCGCGAATGCCGCGGCCGCCACCTTGATCACACTGCTGAATCGCCACTTCATGCTCTTCCTCCCGGACCCGCGTTGGTTGAATGTCGAATCGTTCACGGCGTCACCGTTGCAGGTCGCCCTTGAGGAACGTCACCAGCGCATCGGCATCGGGTACCGCCTCGGCACCGAACGCAGGCATGTTCGGGAAGGACTCGTGGTACAGACGCTGCGGACCTTCGCGACCGAGCCGGATCACGCGGATGATCGCGTCGGGTGGCGCGTTCTGGATGAACGGATTGCCCTTCAGCGCGGGAGCAAGGCGCGGGTAGTCGCGCATGCTGCCTTCGCCGTTTTCGCCGTGACAAGTAGCGCAGCGCAGACGGTACAGGTTGCGCAGGTTCTGGTTCGCACCGGGCACCTGCGCCTGCATGTAGCGTCCGTCGTTCCAGCCTGACGACATCGGTGCCGTCGTCTGTGACAGCGCGGGCGCGCTGACACCCATGAAACCCGCCATCAGCGGGATCGCCAACAACCTCAGTTTCGCTTTCACGTTTGACTCCTCCTCAGGTCCGACCCGTGTGCGTCGAAAGGCTGTAAATGAACCGAGTTGCGGTTCGTACAGGCAAGGCCAATCCCCGCGTGCGCGAAGGCGCACGCGGGTGCAAATCGTTTTCCGGAGTGATGCGCGGTGCGATGTGCCGCGCGGACTGGAACTGTTAGCGGCCGGCGACCACCGACATCTCGACCAGCGCGCCGCGCGGAAGCCTCGCCACTTCCACCACCGAGCGCGCCGGAATGTGGCTGCGGAAATAGCTGTTGTAGACGCGATCCATCGCGTTGATGTCGTTGATGTTGGAGAGGTACACGGTCACCGAGACGACATTGGCCATCGTGAGTCGGTTGTTCTCCAGCACGGCGCGAACGTTTTCCATCACCTGCTGGGTCTGCTCCTCGATCTTGCCGCCAGCCAATCCGCCGCTGCGGTCGAGCGCGATGATCCCCGAGAGGAACAGCAGATCGCCGTAGCGAGTCGCCTGCGTATATCCGCTCGGCCCCGGTGCTACCAGCGTCGATCCTGCTGCTGGGGCTGCAGCCTGCGCTACGGTCGTGGTGCCAGCGCTCTGCGGCACCGATGTCATGCCGGCGTTGTTGCGCTCGCCGACACTTCCGCTCAACACACGCGGCTGCCCTTGTGCTTGCGACTGGGACGACGCAGCGGACGACGCCGACCCGCCCCCGCCGGCGCTGCCGGCCAATGGCACGGCTTCCTTCTGGGTCTGCGGAGGATCTCCGGGTCCCTGTTTCCAGACCAACGGCCTGCCCCCGATCGTCATATCGCTCAAGCCACCGCTGCAACCTGCCGCGATCGCCGCCGCTGCGACGATCGCCGTCCAGGATGCGAATCGAACAAACCGAATGACCACTCCTTGCCTCCGCGCTCGATGAATGACGGTTGCGACCGGCCGGGATGCGTTCGACATCTGCACCGCGCGCCGGTCGGGAAACAGCCAAACTACCGGCAGCGTTGCGCAGCGTCAATCGCGCAGCGGTCCGGACGCGCCGCGGCGGGTCGAAAGCGAGAAGTAGAGCAGTATGTGGCATCGCAACAAATCAGGGCTCTGCGCCCAAGTTGGTCACAGCGATCGCGCGCGCTGTTGCGCAAATACAACGAGACCGTTTGACGATGTTTGGGGCTGCATCGAGTTTGCCCTCGCGATTCCCGTTTCGCCGTGACCGTGGCCGCGCCGACTATTGCCTGGGAACGCTCCATTTGCCGTAACGCGCGGTCGCACTTGGCTATGAGCGCAATGTTTTGGTCCGCAAGGCACACCTGCGCGTCGGTGGAAAACCATTCCATTGCATCGTTTCAACGCGCTTTGCGCAGTGCAACCACGATTTTTTGAAGCCGCCGACCGAAGTTTCTTGACTTTGCCGAATCGCGAATGGCAGGATCGTTCAGTCAAAGGGGGAGCGAAACCGAAGCCTTCGGCGTGCATCGTGCGCCGCGCGGTTTTCCCAGGCACCCGCAACACACGTCGCGGGCATGACAAGAAGAGCAAGCCTGCAGCGGGACTCCCACCTGCCGTCAGGGAGGAGCAACCGAGTTGATAACGCTGCCCCGCATGGGGGACCCGGTCGGTGCATTCCGCCGACCCCCCCGGACGCCTCGCTGACCGCGGTCCGATCCCTTCCTATGGTCAGCGTCGATACCCGCGCAGTCGATGCATCCGCGGTGGAGCAATCCAGCGGAGAAGATGCGTATTGGCGCGCGAGCCTCAACCGACTGCTCGACATCGACACGCGCTTCGACTACCAGGACGAGCAGACGCCGCGCTGGCGACTCACCCATCGGCAGGTGGGTTATCTGGCGATCACCGAAGTCGAAGGACCGGCGCATCACAGCGACACGCGTCCTTCGCATCCCTCGGACCTGCGACACGCCGCGGCGATGGTGTGGATCCAGGACGAAGGGACCGGAGCGATCACGCAGGATGGCGTGCGCATGACGCTCGATCCGCGGAGCGTGGTGCTGACCGATGCATCGCGTCCGCGCACCGTGTCCTACCAGTCGGAGCAGAAGATGCTCATCGTGCGGGTCCCGTTCGAGCCGCTGCGTCAGGCGCTGAACGGGTTCCAGGTTGCGCTGCCGCTGTCGTTCGATGCCTCCGAAGGGGCCGGCGCGGTCTTCGCCGATTTCGTGCGCTCGGTGGTGCGCCGCTGCGCCGAACCCGCCGGCGACTTGGCGACGATGCTCGCCGACTCGGCCACACGGCTGCTCGCCGCGTCGCTCACCTCGATGCCGGAAGGCGCAAGAGCACTGCCTTCGCAGCTCGAGCACTTCCACAAGGCGCGCATCAAGGCGTACGTGGCCGAGCACCTGCGCGATCCGGCACTCGACATCCGTCGCATCGGGGCAGCCATCGGATTGTCGCGGCGTTACATCCATCAGCTGTATGCGAACGAACCGCTGCCGCTGATGAAATGGGTCTGGACCGAACGGCTCGAGGGCGCCCACGGCGATCTGAAGCGTCCGGTCATGCGCAATCACGCGATCAGCGAAATCGCTTTCAGCTGGGGCTTCAGCGACCCCGCGCATTTCAGCCGTTCGTTCAAGCGGCGCTTCGGCGTCTCGCCGATGGCCGTGCGCCGCAATGCCGGGCTGCGTGGCGCCGCGCTTCGATCCGACGAGCATTCAGCCGGCGCACGCGCAGCCGCCGCGGCACGCGGCTGAAACGTTTCAGCAACGCTCGGCGGCAGCGGGCCGGGACGGGACGGGAAGCTGTGCTAGGCTAGCTCTCCATCGTCGCATGCCGTTCCTTCATGGCTGGCTCGGGCCCGCAGTTTCCGCAACCGACCGACATCAAGCTGCACCAGGCTTCATGCGTTCTGGAGATCGCGTTCGATGACGGCCGCACGTTCAAGCTTCCCTACGAGTTCCTGCGCGTGCATTCGCCATCGGCCGAGGTGCGCGGGCACGGCCCGGGCCAGGAAACGCTGCAGGTCGGCAAGCGCGACGTGACCATCGTGAACGTCGAACCCGTGGGTCACTACGCGCTGCGTCCCACGTTCTCCGACGGCCACGACACCGGCATCTATTCCTGGGAATACCTCTACGACCTCGGCTCGCGCACCGACGAGCTGTGGCAGCGCTACCTGGCACGCCTCAGCGCCAGCGGCGCAAGTCGCGATCCATCATGAGCACCACCGATTTCGGTTATCAAGAAGTCTCCCCGGAGGAGAAGGGGCGTCGTGTGCGCGGCGTGTTCGACAGCGTCGCATCGCGCTACGACCTGATGAACGACCTGATGTCGGCGGGGATGCATCGTTGGTGGAAACGCTATGCCTGCGGGGTCGCGCACCTTCGCCAGGGCGACCGTGTCCTCGACCTCGCGGGTGGAACCGGCGACATGGCGCGTCTGTTCGCGCGTGAAGTCGGCCCAACCGGGGCGGTCGTGCTGAGCGACATCAACGGCGCGATGCTCGCGCAAGGTCGCGACAAGCTGCTCGATGCGGGACTTCACGTGCCTGCCGTGCAATGCGACGCGGAGAGCCTGCCGTTTCCGGGAGCGACGTTCGATCGCGTGACCATCGCCTTCGGCCTGCGCAACGTGACCTACAAGGAACGCGCATTGCGCGAAATGCGACGGGTCCTGCGGCCGGGTGGCGCGGCACTGGTGCTGGAATTCTCGCGGGTGTGGGAACCCCTCGCGCCGCTCTACGATTGGTACAGCTTCAATGTGCTGCCGCTCCTCGGCCGACTCGTCGCCGGGGATGCGGACAGCTATCGATACCTCGCCGAATCGATCCGGCGCCATCCCGATCAGCCGACGCTGAGCTCGATGATGGAACAGGCCGGATTCGAGGCAGTCGAATACCATAACCTCTCGGCGGGCGTGGTCGCGCTTCATATCGGACGTGTCTATTGAACGCGCGTCGGCTCGCCACAATGTAGCGTTCGCCCCACCCACATCCTTCGCCAAGGCTCCCTATGCTGACTCGTACGCTCGCTCTGGTCATGACCGCACTCACGCTGGCGGTCCTGGGGTCGGTCGGCGACGCGGATGCCGCCCGGCTGGGTGGCGGACGCAGTTTCGGCGCTCAGCGCCCGAGTATCGCCCCGAGCATGCCGGCGCCTGCGCCGCGTCCCAACGTCACCGCGCCCAGTCCCACGGCTCCGGCCACGGCCACACCGCGTCCAGGTGGCGCATCCCGCTGGCTGGGACCCATCGCCGGGATCGCCGCCGGCCTGGGTCTCGCGGCGCTGCTCTCCCACTTCGGTTTGTCGGAGGCTGCTGCGGGATTCCTGCTGATCGCGCTGGCGGTGTTCGCCGTGATCCTGGTCGCGCGATTGATCTTCGCGCGGCGTACGGGCGCGACTGCACCGAGCGCAAGCTATAGCGGATCGTTCACGCCACCGCCCGCGGAGAGATCTGCACCATCGAGCGGGTCAGCGTTCGAGCCGGTGATGCGGCCACCGCAGCGCGACGCCGATCCGTACGCGTCGCAATGGGGAGGCGCGCCGGTTGCGCAGCGCTGGCCGGCCGGTTTCGATCCGGCACCGTTCCTCGAGCAGGCGCGTCGCCAGTTCAATACGCTGCAGGCCGCCTACGATCGCGGCGATCGCGCGATGCTGCGCGACGTGACCACACCCGAGATGTATCGCGAGATCGCGCGCGACCTCGATGCGCGCGGACCGCATATTCCAACCGAAGTGGTGCGACTCGATCCCGAGATCCTGCAGGTCACCACCGAAGCGAACCAGCACTGGGCGAGCGTCCGCTTCACCGGACTCACCCGCGAGGATGGCGCAACGACACCGCAACCCTTCGACGAGATCTGGAATCTGGTGAAGCCGGTCGACGGCTCGTCGGGCTGGCTCCTGGCCGGCATCCAGCAGGCTGCCCACGCGACGTCGTAGGATGAAGCATTCCCCTCGTTCGGCTCGTTCGCAGCCGCCCCGAGAAGACTCGTCCGCTCGCCGGTGCGACGCCGCGGGACTGACATGCGCGCCGATCCAGCGCGACTGACGAGCGGGCTCGCCAACCGCGTGCTCACGCGCGAGCCGTGGGTGCGCGAGAAGCTCGCCGTGCACGCCAGCCGCAGCTTCGCGCTGCGTTCCGGCATTGTCGAGAACCGCTTCCTGGTGACCGCCGAGGGTACGCTCGATTCCACGGCTCCTGCGGGAATCACGCCCGACCTGCGGCTCACCATCTCACCGTTGAACGTACCTGCGTTCCTCGCCGATCCGCAGCGCTGGAGCGAATTCGTACGCGAGGAAGGCGACGCCGCGCTCGCGGCCACATTGCGCGAGCTGGCCGGAACGCTGCCCTGGTTCGTCGAGCAGACCTTCGAGCGCGTCTTCGGCGCCATCGCGGGCCAGCGGCTCGCCGATGCAGGTCGGCGCCTCCTCGCATTTCCCGAATACGCCACCGGACGCCTCGTCGACAACGTCGCGAGCTACGCGCGTCACGAAACGAAGGTCCTCGTGCACGGCGGTGAAATGACGACGTTCGCGAGCGACGTGCAAGCGTTATCATTGCGCACAGAGCGACTCGCCGAGCGGGTCGCATCGCTTGAAACCCGCATCGCCTCGCTGCATACGGCCGGTTCCGTTCCGAAGGCATAGCGCTCGCCGCTCGTCGGCGAATTGCGCGCCGTGATGGGTCGCGACGCGCTGCGCGGAGCGGCGGCAATGCATGAGGCGCTAGATTCGCCGCTTGCGCGCGGACCTTGTCGCTGCGCGACGTGGCTCTGATTGGTTATGCCCCGCTCCCGCGTCGCCGCCGGACCTTCGCTTGCCAAGTTCAGCCGCCCGCGCCTGTACAACGTTCACAAGCGCGAGCGTCTGTTCAAACGGCTCGACGAGGCGCGCGGGCACCCGATCGTATGGGTGGCAGGTCCGCCAGGCGCGGGAAAGTCGACGCTGGTCGCGAGCTACATCGATTCGCGCAAGCTGCCTGCGCTGTGGTACCAGGGCGATGTCAACGACGCCGACCCGGCGACCTTCTTCCATTACGCACGGCTCGCGGTCACCGATTTCGTAGGCGCGCGCTCCAAGGCGCTTGCGAACCTGCCGCGCTTCGGTCCCGAGTACACCAACGATCTGCCCGCGTTCACGCGACGCTTCCTGCGCGCGTTCTTCGCGATGTTCCCGGCGCGCGCGCTGCTCGTCGTCGACAACTTCCACGAGGCACCCGCGGCGCCGGCGTGGCGCTTCGCTTTCAGCGAGGGACTCCGCGAGCTGCCGGCGCACATGAACCTCGTGTTCCTGTCGCGCACACCGCCGCCGGCGGAAATGGCGCGCCTGGTCGCCGATCAGACGATCACGCAGATCGCCTCGGAGGAGCTGCGCCTCACCACCGATGAGGCCGAGGCGTTGCTCGGCGACGCGGCGGTGGATGCCGACACGGTCGCCGCGATGCAGCGGGCGAGCGAAGGATGGGCCGCGGGACTGGTGCTGATGCGCGAGCATCTGTCGCGCGCGGGTCCCGAAGCGAGCGTCGAGTCGGTGCTCCCGGTAGGGAAGGAAGCGGTGTTTTCCTACTTCACCGGCGAGATCTTCGGTCGCGCGAAGCCGAACAACCAGCGTACGCTGA
>DATKLH010000168.1:0-3880 GCA_035542515.1 Casimicrobiaceae bacterium | reverse complement strand
CGTCCGCTGTCCGAATAGAACTTGCCCTTCACCGGGCGGAAGGTGCGCTGCTCGACCCAGTACTCGACGCGGTTGTACACGGCGGTGTCGGTCGCTGCCTTGAGCTCGAGGTGCCACGTGTCGCGCTTCTGCCGCGTCGCGTCGTCGATCGCCTCCACGCCGGCGAGCGTCGCCGAGTAGTCCGCTGCGAGGTTCACCGACAGCACGTCGCCGATCGCCGCCTGGCCCACCAGCCTCTGCTGCGCCGAGATACGCACGCTGGTTTTCGATGCGGGGTCGTAGAACCAGAAGGAGCGACCGTCGAGCAGCACCCGCTTCCCGGCATCGCGTGGCGGCTCCACGTATTCGAGCAGGTTGCGGAAGCGCGCCGATGCATCCGGTTTCGAGAACAGCACGAAGGCGCTGTGCGAGCGCTCCTGGCCGCTCACGTACTCGGTGAGCACGAGCGTGGAGCGGAACGACTCGCTGGGGTTGCGCACGCGGTCGGCCGCCGTGACGATTTCCTGCGCGCTCTGTGCTGCTGCCGGCTGCGCACTCATAGCGAATGCGACGGCCAGCACCGCCGCGAACTGCATATTCGTGAGCTTAGACATGGCGGAGTGCATCCACGACGGAGAGGCGCGCGGCCCGGTTGGCGGGAATGAGTGCAGCGGCTGTGGCAACGAGCGTCAGCACCACCCACGCGCTCGCGATGAGCACCGGGTTGCCGAGCACGTTGACCCTGAAGGGGACAGGGCTCGAATTCCCGGGCGGAGTCCACGTCCAGCCGGCGCCGTTGACGATCGCCGCGATGGCGATGCCGAGGATTGCGCCGACGACGGCGCCCAGCGCGCCGATCAACGCGCCTTCGAGGATGAATTGCATGCGGACACCGGTGCGGCGCACGCCCATGGCGCGGATGGTGCCGATCTCGTTGGTGCGCTCCATCACGTTCATCGTCATCGTGTTCACCACGGCGAAGAGGACGATCATGCCCATGACGAGCGAAATGAAGACGAAGATCGCGCCGAACATCGCGACCACCTGGACGTAGAAGGGCGACAGGTCGCGCACGTCGCGGACCTCCAGTTCGAGGTGGTTGTCGCCGATGAGGCGTTCCAGGCGTTCGCGGACCAGCCCCATGTCCTCGCTACGATGGAGCTGCAGCACGACCGCAGTTGCCTTGTGCTCACCGCGCCCGTACACGAGCTGCTGCGCGAGTCCAAGGTGCATGGCGATGAAGTTGTCGTCCAGCTCGCGCACGCCCTGTGGTTCCGCACCTGCCACGGCGAGACTCACGACATTCGGCGCGCCGCCGGCGGTCGCGCTGAGGAGCTCGAGTCGCGGACCAACCGGTTTGGTCTCGCTCGATGTCGCGGCATCGAGTTGTGCCAATCCGACCAGATCTTCCCGTGGCCTCCCGTCGTCATCCGCCTGCGAGGCGCGTTGCGGCGCCGAGGGACAATCGCGGATGTGCAGCGGCCCGCACAAGGCGAGTATGCGGGCGAGTCCGACGCCCACGAGTCCGCGCGACTCGTCGTTGTCGGAGAGGCGGCCGTCGGGCTGGTACACCTGGCCGGTGTGGCGCTCGTCCCATTGCCGCATGCGATCGCGTGCGGAAGGAATGAGTCCCACGCCGAGGAATGTCTTGGACGCCTGGTTCCCGCCGGAGAAATTGCCCGCGATGCCGACCAGCGACTGGGTTGGCGAGATCACGTTGAGTCGCGGCCGGATGACCGGGTCCTGCGCGATAAGGTCCATCACGCGGCGATAGTCGTCGATGCCGTACGCGGCGGGATTGCCGCTCCCGAACAGGAAGTAGCCGCTGCGAAAGACGCTCAGGTGGCCCACGCGCTGCACGTTGTTGGTCTCGAGCCCCGCGAAGATGTAGCTCACGAAGCCACCGAAGAGCGTCATCGCAAGTACTCCGGCCGCGACCGCCGAGCCGGTCATGAACGAGCGGCGCGAGTTGCGCAGGATGTTGCGGGTGGCCGTCTTGAAGAGGAGTCTCATGACGCACTCCCTTGCGTGCGGTGCTCGATCAACGTTCCGTCGCGGATGACGAAGGTCTCGTCGGCCTGCGACATGAGCTGCGGATCGTGGGTCGCGAACACGAACGTCGTGCGCGATTGCGCCTGCACGCGGCGCATCAGGTCGACGATCGATGCACCGGTCTCCGAATCGAGATTCGCCGTGGGCTCGTCGGCGAGCACCACCTGCGGCGCCTTTACCAGTGCCCGCGCAATCGCCACGCGTTGCCGCTGGCCGCCCGACAGCTCGTTCGGCCGCCGCTTCGCGTGCGCGGAAAGACCCACCGCTTCGAGGAGCTCATGCGTTCTGCGGCGCCGCTCAGCCTCCGGTAGGCCGACCAGCACCAGGGGATACTCCACGTTCTCGTAGGCGGACAGCACGGGAACGAGGCTGAAGGTCTGGAAGATGAAGCCGATGTTCTCCGCGCGGAAATCCGCGAGCGCGTCGTCGTCGAGCGCGTCGACGTTCTTGCCGCACACCTGGACGCTGCCCCGCGTGGGCGTGTCGATGCAGCCGATGAGATTCAGGAGGGTCGACTTGCCGCTGCCGGATGCGCCGACCACCATGCTGAAACGGTGATAGGGAATGTCGAAGGTGATCCCCCGCAGCGCCGGCACCTCCACCTGACCCGTCCGATAGCACTTCGATACGTCACGCAGTCGCACCGCCGCGTCCTTGCCGGCTTGCGCGAGGTCCGCACGGGAGTGGACGGTCGCGGCCGCCCTGGCTTCCACTGGATTCATTGCCCGTCCTCCGGTACCATTGGGTACCACGGGCGGCATGGTATGGTACCTATCGGTACCACGTCAAGGGGGCGTGAATGGCGGTGCGCATAAAAGCGGCAAGCGGCAGCAAGGAAGAGGCCAACGAGGACAAGCGCGGCAGGATTCTGCGCGCGGCGATGGAGACCTTCGTCGAGCACGGCTTCGCGGCGGCGACCACGCTGGAGATCGCCACCCGGGCGCGCGTTTCCAAGCGCGAGCTCTACGCCGTCGTCGGCAACAAGGAGCAGATGCTTGCCACCTGTATCAGCGAGCGCGGCCGGCGAATGCGCTTGCCGCAAGACTTTCCCGAACCGATCGATCGCAGCACGTTGCGCGCGGCATTGCTCGCATTCGCCAAGACGATGCTGCGGGAGATCACCGCTCCCGGCGTGGTCGAGGTGTTTCGTCTCGGCATCGCGGAGGCAAAGCGTTCGCCTGCCGTCGCGCGCGCAATCGATGCGATGGGACGAGCGCCAGCGACCGCGGCGTTCGAGACGCTGCTCAAGCCTGCCGGTCGTGCTGGTCTTCTTCGCTCAGCCGATGTCCAGCGGATGAAATCGCTATTCCAGGGAATGCTGTGGGGCGACTTGCTGGTCTGGATCCTGCTGGGGCTCGAGAAGCCGCCAACCGCGAAAGACATCGAATCCCGGGCAGACGCCGTGGTGTCGGCGTTCCTGGAAATTTGCGCCAAGTAGTAAGCCAACGCTTCGCTGCACGCCGTCCGCGCCTTCGCGCGTCGACATGGACAGGAATTCCAGAGGCGTTCCCGAAGGTGCTGCGCACGGCGCACTGGGCCATCTGACCCCTAGTGAGTTCGCCAAGAGCAGGTCAGAAACCAAGTTGCGATGTGACCGATCTCCAGTTGCGCCCAGTCAACAAATCGGGCCGACGTCGAGGCACTCGATCGGCCCGTTTTCGACCGGCTGCCGGATCGGATGAGAGCCCAGTTGTAGGCCCCGTTGCCATGCCCCACTCGCCGCGCGCGGAGGCGATGAATTCGGTGCGGCGCCGTGCTTCTTCGGAGCGGCGGCGCGTTCAACCGAGGCTGCTGTCGGTCTTTGCCGTTGTACGCCAAGAGGGGATTCGCGACGGACGGACCTAGCTGA